>JBBTRS010000018.1:0-19373 GCA_038065115.1 Patescibacteria group bacterium | reverse complement strand
TAAGAAATGGCCAAGAAATAATTTTAGAAGCGACGCTTGAAGAAAAACCGGCAAAACTATAAAATTAAGAACTAAGAATTAAGGAATTATGAACGGATTTCATCGTTTCACAATTAAAGCTCAAGAAGCTTTGCAAAATGCCCAAGATTTAGCCAGCCGTTATAATCACGGCGAACTTAAAGCGCTCCATCTTTTAGCCAGCTTAATAAACGAAGAGCAGAGCCTGGTGAGGCCGATGTTGATTCGGGCTAATGTCAATTTAACGGTTTTGGAAAAAAGTTTGGAGGAAAAATTAGCCCGCTTGCCAAAAATTTTTAGCGGTTCTAGCGTGGGACAGCTTTATCTCTCCCAGGAATCAATGCGAATTTTGGACCGAGCAAACGAAATTGCCCGTCAGCAAAAAGACGAATTTATTTCCTGCGAGCATTTGCTTTTGGCGATTTTAGACATTCCTTCAGCCGCTCAATCATTGTTAAATGAATTTGGCGTTCGCCGGGAAACTCTTTTAAGGGTTTTGGACCAGCTTCGCGGTTCAGTCAGAATTACCGATGAAATTCCGGAAAGCAAATTTCAGGTTTTGGAAAAATACGCCGTTAATTTGACCGAACAAGCTCGTCAAGGGAAACTAGACCCCGTTATCGGCCGCGAGGAAGAACTGCGCCGGCTGATTCAAATCCTTTCCCGCCGTAAAAAGAATAATCCGGTGCTCATTGGCGAACCCGGCGTGGGGAAAACCGCGGTGATTGAAGGACTGGCCCAGAGGATTATCAAAGGCGAAGTCCCCGAAAGTCTTAAAAATAAAGAAATCATTATGCTGGATTTAGGGGCTTTGATTGCCGGCACTAAATTCCGCGGCGAATTTGAAGATCGGCTCAAGGCTTTTGTTCATGAAATAAAAACCCCCCCGGGCCGCTATCTTCTTTTCATTGACGAAATACATATGATTGTCGGCGCCGGCGCCGCCGAAGGAGCGGTGGACGCTTCCAATCTTTTGAAACCGTCGTTGGCTCGGGGCGAACTTCACGCTATCGGAGCGACCACCATCAAAGAATATCAAAAATATATTGAACGGGATTCCGCTTTGGAACGACGTTTTCAGCCAGTGATGGTTGAAGAGCCGAATCTTGAAAACAGTATCGCCATTCTTCGCGGAATCAAAGAGAAATACGAAATTCATCACGGGATTAAAATTAGCGATGAAGCCATCGTCGCGGCCGTTAATTTATCGGCTCGGTATATCACCGATCGTTTTTTGCCGGATAAAGCCATTGATTTGATTGATGAATCGGCGGCGGCTTGCCACATGGAGAGCGATAGCTTGCCGGTTGAAATTGATCGGTTGCGTCGCGATATTACCCGTTTGGAAATTGAAAAAAAATCAGCCAAATCAGCTCGTCAGGAAATCATCGCCAAAGAATTAAAAAAACTTCGGACCGAGAACGACGAACTTTCCGGCCGTTGGCACGCGGAAAAAATTAATTTGGAAAATTTTCATAATCTTCAGCGCCGGATTGATGAATTGGAACATTTGGCGGGATTAGCCGAAAGAGAAGGCGATTTGGAAAGAGTGGCCCAGATTCGTTACGGCGAATTGCCGACGGCCCAAAAAGAATATCAATCTTTTGAAAAACGCTACTTTTCCAAAAAAAACCAAGGAAAATTCATTAAAGAATATGTTGACGCCGAGAATGTGGCCGCCGTTGTCTCGCGTTGGACAGGCATTCCGGTTAATCGGATGCTGGAATCAGAATTAGCTAAACTTTCCAGGATTGAAGAAGTGCTTTCTCAAAGGGTGATTGGCCAAACCGAAGCCATTGAAGCGGTTAGCCGGGCTTTGCGCCGGGCTCGCGCCGGCTTAGCCGATGAATACAAGCCATTAGGCTCCTTTATGTTTCTTGGTCCGACCGGAGTCGGAAAAACCGAACTCGCCAGAACCTTGGCCGAGTTTATGTTCAATGACGAAAAAGCCATGATTCGGATTGATATGTCCGAATATATGGAACGGCATTCGGTCAGCCGCCTGATTGGTTCGCCGCCGGGTTATGTCGGCCACGAAGAAGGCGGGCAATTAACTGAAACCGTCCGCCATCGGCCTTACAGCTTGATTCTTTTTGACGAAATCGAAAAAGCCAATCCCGAGGTCTTCAATATTTTGCTTCAGATTCTGGATAACGGACGTTTAACCGACGGTAAAGGGAAAATCGTTAATTTTAAAAACTGCGTTATTATTTTGACTTCTAACGTGGGCGGCGAATACTTCCGCCAGATGTCTTATCTCGGTTTCAGCGTGAACGAGGATGAGAAGAATTTACAATCCCAGGAAGAAAATTTTCGGGACAAAGTCCGGGAATCATTGCGCCAGACTTTCAAGCCCGAGTTTCTCAATCGGCTTGACGAGGTTGTTATTTTTAATTCACTCCGGAGCAAAGACATTGCCAGAATCGTTGATATCCAGTTGGAACAAGTCAAGGAAAAATTAGCCGAGCGCCAAATCAAATTAACCATCGACCCTTCTCTTAAAAAACACCTGATTGATAACGGGTTTGAGCCGGAATACGGCGCCCGGCCGATTAGGCGCTTGATCCAAAAAATCATTCTGGATAGTTTGGCTGATAAAATAATCAAAGGCGATGTTAAAAATGGTCAAAAAATTAAGCTTTCTTTTAACCGACAAAACGTGGAAGTCGTTGCTTCTTAAGGTTCTATTTTTTGGCCTTGGTTTATTCGGGGTTTATTTTTTCGATTTTTCTTTTCCCGTTATTTTTGTTTTTTCTATTTTAGTCGGCTGGTTTTATTTTTCTCAATTGCCGGAAAGGTTTCATTTCCGAATTTCGTTTTTGGTTTTAGTTTTAGCCGCTGTTTTTTCTTTGCGTTTCTTCGGAAGTAGTTTTTATTTGGCGTTTCTCGGTTGCTTGGTTTTCAGTTATTTGTTTTATTTGCTTTTGGGGCTTCCCGCCCTCGTTTTCAGAAATCGCCAGCCTGTTTATCTTCTTTTTAATACCGGCCTTTTTTTGGCAATTTTCTTGCTTTTCTTCGGCGCCGATAAATTAAAATATTTTTTGACGATTAATTTTCTGCTTTTCTTGGTTGTTTTTTTCCTTTTCAAGGAATGTTTTGATTTTTTGCGGTCAGCTGTTCATAATTCGCTATTTATTGTCCATAATCCGGGATTTGTTTCTTTGGTTTTCGCTTTTTTGAGCTTGGAATTATTTTGGGCCATCAGTCTTTTGCCTATTGGTTTTATCAACTTAGCTGTTCTGGAAACTCTTTTTGTCTTTTTAACGCGTGATTTTACCCTAGCTTATTTTTCCGGTCGTCTTGATCGGCGATTTTTAATTTACCATTTCGTGGTTTTTGTTGTTTTGATTTCGCTGATTTTTACCGTTTCTCGTTGGAGCATCTAGAAAACAGAATCCAGGAAAATGAAAACATTTTTTCCGCTTTCTATTTTCCGCTTTCTATTTTATAATTAAAAAAATGCCTAAAAGTTTTTTCCAGCCAAAAAAGCACGCGCAGTCGGTTTCCGACATCCTCCCGCCTAAAAGATTAAAAAAAGAAGCGAAGCCGAAAGAGCAGGAAGAAATAGAAATCCAGCAAGAAACCATTGTCGTGGTTCAGCAGCGCCGTCTTCGTGCGGGCGGGGTTCCCAAGTGGCCGTTCGTTTCGTTTTTTTTGATTGCTGTTTTGGCGGGTTTGATCTATTTTGGCTGGAAAGTTTTGCCACGAGCGGAAATTAAAATTTATCTTAAAAAATATCCGTCAGTTTTTAACGAAGCCATTGAAGTCAGTAAAAATTTTAGTCTTAATCAGAAGTATTCAAGCTCAACCTTGATTAAATTACCGGCGGAATTATTTATTGAAAATCGCAATTTATCGTTGAGTTTTCCGGCCAGTGGCAAAGAAAAAATAGAAAACAAAGCCTCGGGCAAGATAGTCGTTTACAACAGCTACAGTTCTGATCCCCAGACTTTGGTGGCCAATACGCGTTTCACGACTCCGGATAACAAAATTTTTCTTTTAAAAAAAGCGATTGTTGTTCCCGGCGCTAAAATTATTGAGGGCAAAATCATTTCCTCTTCCATAGAAGTTGACGTTGTTGCCAGTCAAGCCGGAGCTGAATACAATATCGGCCCGGTAGCCAAGTTTACTATTCCCGGGCTTAAAGGTTCTCCGAAATACGAGGGTTTTTACGCCAAGTCGGAACAGTCTATGGCTAACGGTTTTGTCGGGGAAAAAGCCGTGCCGACAGACAAAGACATTAAAGACGCCGAAATCAAAATCAAAGAGGACTTGGAAAATGTTTTAAAAATAACCATTCTTTCTCAATTGCCCGAAGAATTTAAAGTCGTTGACGGTTCTTTAAAGTTTGAAATCATAAGTAAAAAAATAAACAAAGAAACAGATAAAGAAAATAAATTCAGTATTTTTGCCGAAGCCAAAACAAAATTGATTGCTTTTCGAGAAAAAGACTTAAACAACGCCTTAATCGCCAAGGCGTTATTTCAATTGCCCGAAGGCGACTATGAAACCGCGGAATTTAACATTGAATATGGAATTCCCCGTTTAGATTTTGACAAAGGGGAGATGTCGTTTCCGGCCAAAGGCCGGGTAGCTTTTAAAAGAAAAGTTGACGCCGACCTTCTTCGCCGGCAGGTTTTGGGCAAAAACGGAGCGGACATCAAGGCTTTGGTTTTTTCCTTACCCGGTTTGGATAACGCCCAGCTTTCTTTCTGGCCGAAGTATATCGGAAAAGCGCCAAGCAGGATTGAAAAAATTAAAATTACGATAAATTAATTATTTAATTTCCAATTTTAAATTTCTAACGGATTGCCGATATTTTTATGGTAAGATTAAGCGGTCGTATTGATATCAATCAAAGCCTAAAATCATGAATAAATTAAAAACTTTATTAGTTAGCGTTATTGTCGGTTCAGTTGTCGCTGCCGTTGCCATTGCTTTCACCGGCCCCGGCGCTTCAACTCCCGGCGTCAGCAACCCCGATTTCTGGATAAAAAACGGCAATGATGTTTATTATAATCCCGCGGTAAGCGGCAATGTCGGCATTGGAGCTGTCGGTCCCGCGTACAAGCTCGATGTCCAGGGCGGTCAAATCAACACCTCCGGCGGTTTGTGTATCGCCGGCGATTGTAAAACCGCGTGGAGCCCTAATTACTGGACTCTTTCCGGCGCCGATTTGTATCCCAATCAGACCAGTTATAATCTAGGCGTCGGAATTATTTCCTCCGATGTCAACTATAAAATCACTACTTCTGGTGGCGGTATTAAAGCCGAGTCCGTTTCCCAGCCCGCTGGCTATTTCAGCTCGGCCTCGGGTTATGGGTTAATAGTTAATTCCGGCAATGTCGGCATCGGGACGACGGCGCCAGCAGGGGCAAAATTAGAAGTTGTTAAAAATGGGCAAGTTGCTTCTTTTAAAGGAAGTATAAATAATGATGTTTGGGTTGATATTACAAATGAAAATACAACTGCTGGTTACGCTAACCTTAGATTGCAAAAAGGGAATTCAATTGGGTTAGGCTTATCGATAAGTAATAGCGCGAATGAAGCTAGTATAGGAACATGGACTGCCGGTTGGCCTTTAAAATTTGTGACAGGTAGTTCAATAGGAGAGAGAATGAGAATTACATCAACTGGTGATGTGGGCATCGGGACGCCGACACCGACGAATAAATTAGACATAGAAGGCGGTATGGCAGTGGGGGCAACGTATTCAGGAACATACGCTGCGCCTACGAACGGGATGATAATAGAAGGCAATGTCGGCATTGGGACGCTGATACCGGCCGCGAAAATGCATGTTTCTGGCGGTGATATTCTTCTTGACGACAACTACTTAATTAAATGGGGTGGCGGAAGCGCCGGTATCAAGGGTGAAAATCCGAATAACAAACTATATTTAATAACTGCTAATTCTGAAAGAATCACAATAGACAATATCGGCAACGTCGGCATCGGGACGATGGTGCCAGCTTATCAATTACAACTTTCCACCGATTCCGCCGCTAAACCCGGAACCAATACCTGGACAGTTGCTTCTGACGCAAGAATAAAAACCGACATCAGGCCATTTACCGACGGTTTAAACACCATCTTGGGAATCAACCCCGTCTGGTATAAATATAACGGCCTTGGCGGATTTACCGCTGACGGAAAAGACAATATCGGCGTTATTGCTCAAGATATGGAAAAAGTCGCTCCTTACACAGTCAGCAGTTATTATGATAAGTTGAATTCCGATGACGCCAAAACTACTGAATTATTGAATTTTAATTCCGGCGATCTTACTTTTACCACTATTAACGCCATTAAAGAATTGAACAATAAAATTGAAGCGCTTAGAGCGGAAAATGAAGCGTTGAAAATTAGAGTTGAAATCTTGGAAACAAGATAATCTCTAGCTGTTGCGTTATTGCATTAACAAGATCGGACCTTGATAATTTAACGATAAAGTTTTTTACAAAACAACTTTCAAAAATTCGTTGTCTTTTAGAAGATAAAGATTATTTTCTTTATCAAAAGCGAAGTTTTGAATATTTTTTGCCAACAACCACCAGTTGGTTGGCAGTCTGTTGTCAACTTCAGCCAGGATTGTTTCTTCGGGATACTTTATAACCAAATGGTCAAGAATTTGGGGCAGCCAATCAAAATCAAGCGGCGGATTATTTAATCCAATGGCATCGGATATTGATAGGTTGAGCTTGAATTTCTCTCCGGCGGCCATTTTGAAGTCTCGGCGGTAATCTTCCAGAAAGATAATTTCTATTTCTCCGCTTTGGTTTAGCATCGCTATTTTTTTGCTGTCGGGCGAGAATCGGAAATCTTTGATTTTTTTGCTGATTGATTTTAATTCCCTGCTTTGCCGTTCATAAATAAACAATCCTCCTTTTTCGCTTAACAGAGCAATTCGGATATTGGACTTGGAAAGAGAGATTTTAGATATTTTTTCGGTTATGGTCGGCCCTAAAGCAATTTTCTCAATAATCTTGTGAGACCTAGCTTCGTAAAATTGAAGATTATTTTCCCGGTCAATAAAAATAATTTCCGAATTATTGATTGTTAGGGCGTTTATAGGAGCAAGCGCTAAAAGTTCCAGCGTAAAATTTTGGCGGTCTAAAATATAAACGGCTTTTTGAGTGGCAATGACGGCCTTGGTTGTGTCAAAAAAATAAGGGATAATTTGGATAATTGGAACATTTCCCGGCAATTTCAGCTGTTTTTGTTTCAGGGAATAAAACAAGTTCTTGATTTCTTCTTTTTTGCTGTCAGTCAGCCAGAATTTTTCGGCTTCTTCTTTGAGAATTGGTTTTGTGGTAATTTTTTCCGGGAAAAGAAAAATTTTAGTGGCGCTGGAAACGATTCCGGCCTCAACTGTCATATTTTTCCGCCAAGCGCCGGAATTTTCTTTGGAAATTTCAATTTGATAATCGCCCGGCAACAGCCCCTTGATTAAATCCCCATTATTATTAAATAAGCCGTGATTTTGGACGTAGGGCTTGCCGTTTATTTTAATAAAGGCGTCGCCGGACAGGATTTTTAAAAAAATAGCTCCGGTTTTCCGGAAAGTGAAAGAGCCATCGGTTGTCTGATTAAGAGACCAACCCATCGCGTAAAAGATAAACCCGCTGGCCGCCAGCAAAAAACCAATGATTAGGCAATAAAAAATTGACTTCCTTGTTTTTTTATTCATAAAACATCAGATACCAATATACGAATAGATGCGAATGATACTAATGAATACGAATTAAAAATATTAGTATCTATTCGTATCATTAGCATGAATTAGCATATTAGTATCTCATAATAAATTACATTATACTATATAAAATGGAACATTTTGTTATTAAAGGCGGCCGACCTTTAGCCGGAGAAATTGAAGTTAGCGGTTCTAAAAACGCTCTTTTGCCGATTTTAGCGGCTACTCTTTTAACCACCGAACTTTGCGAGATAGAAAATGTTCCCTTGATTCAAGACGGTGAAAATACTTTGAATATTATTCGGGACTTGGGCGCGAAAGTTGTTCGTCAAGGCAAGAAAGTTTTAATTGATTCGGCCGGCTTAAATTCTTTTACGCCTCCAGCTGAAACCGTCAGGAAATTTCGCGGTTCTATTTTATTTGCCGGAGCTTTATTGGGAAGATACGGGAAGGCGGTGATGCCTTATCCCGGCGGTGATATTATTGGCAGCCGGCCGCTGGATGTTCATTTGGATGTTTTTAAATCCTTAGGAGCCGATGTCAGCGAAACCCCCGATCATCTTCTAAAAATTGAAGCCCTGCCTGCCGGCAGGTTAAAGGGAACTAAAATCATACTTTCAGAAATTAGCGTTACGGCTACTGAAAACGCGCTCTTGGCCAGTGTTTTAGCCGAAGGCGAAACCGTTATTAAATTAGCTGCTACCGAGCCGCATATTCAGGACTTAGCCGTCTTTTTGGGGAAAATGGGCGCTAAAATTGAAGGAGCCGGCACTAACACCATTCGCGTTCAAGGAGTAAAAAAGCTTTATGGCGCCAAACACGCGATTATTCCCGATTCCGATGAAACAATGAGTTTGGCGGTTTTGGCCGCGGCCACTCACAGCGATGTTTTGATAAAAAGCATAAACCCCGAATTTTTGGATGCCGGTTTACAAAAATTAAAAGCGATGGCGGTTAATTTTGAATTGGGCGAGAATTGGCTTCATGTTAAAAAACCCATCGGGCTTTATCAAACTTCTAAAATTCAATCGGGTCTTTATCCCAAATTAATGACCGATCAAATTCCGCCCTTGGCTGTTTTGGCCACCCAGGCTTCCGGCGTCAGCTTGATTCATGAATGGATGTATGAAGGACGATTGGGCTATATTAATGAACTTATTAAGATGGGAGCGAACGCGGTTATTTTGGATCCGCATCGGGCTTTGATTATCGGTCCGACGCCGTTGCGGGGCAGCGAGATAAAAGCCCTAGATGTGCGTTCGGGAATGACCTTGATTATCGCCGCGCTGGTAGCCGAAGGCGAATCGGTTTTAAACGAAGCGTTTCATGTTGACAGGGGTTATGAAAAAATTGAAGAACGGCTCCAAAAACTGGGAGCGGATATTGTGAGGAAAACATAAACAGTAAAAATCCTTTTATTGTTTGTGTTTTAGACACACACATTCCCAGCCTAATAGCTTAAGAGAAAAACCGCCATATGTGTGTGGACATTATCCCTTTTTGTTGACAAAAAATAAAAAAGGTGCTATGATAAAAAAATCCTTAGAATCTTTCTAAGAACAGCTCGTTTACATATATACATAAAACGGAGGTGCCAAATGATTGATGTCGTGGTAAGGATTTGTCTTGGATTGGCGGTGCTGAGTGGATTTTTTGGGATTTGCTGGTCTATTGGAAACTCTTTAACAATTAACGCGGAAAATGTAGACATGGGAGAAAAGATTTCCAATGGAACAAAAATAGTTTTAGTATTAATCATATTTTTGGGCGTAGCATGGCTAATTGGCTGGTTTCTGTTGGAAATGAAAAGATTGATATAATTTTTTTCAAAAATCCTTACAGAGCCGGTATCTCACTAAAGATGTCTGCTCTGTAAAATTCAAAAAGGAGGTGTTGAATGAGCTTGTTGGATCGGATTTTTAGGCGGATGATTGTTCCGGACAAATTGCCGGAAGATGAGACAATGATGATTTTTTGCCACACTTATGGAACGACGCCGGGTTTTAAGAGATTAACGGCGGTGGGCCAAGCGGCAACGGAAAAAGCCATTCAGCTTATTTTGGAAGGCAAGTCCAATTCTCTTATTTTTCCAGTCAGCTCTTACGGAGAAGACGAAGAAAAAAAGATTAGGCTGGATTTAGCGCAGAAAGCGGGAATTGCCGACAAGATTGTTTTTCTACGGGGCGTAAAAAGCACTTATGACGAAGCCGCTGCTGTAGGAAATCGTATCGTAGAAGGCAATCTGCTTGTGGTAGCGGACCGTTATCACATGCGGCGTTCGCTTCGAATTTTTCGTTCCTGTCTTCCGCGCACAAAGCTTTATAATGTTTCAAGCGTTTGCTTGAAATATGATGAGCCTGCCCATCTTCCCACTTTGTTTGGATTTATCCAATCCAGGCAAATTAGGAATAAATTTGTTTCCATTTTATGGAATAAGTTGTTTTAAGCGCTGACTTCGATTTTCATCGAGTAAACGCGCAGAATGTTTTCAATCGTCCTCTCCAAATTAATTTTTGGAGAGGACTTTTTTATTTTCCAATCAATGTGCATTGTAATTATGAAGCAAACCAAAATTGTCTGAGAAAATATTCCGTAGGTGTTTCCCTTTCCCCTAAAGGAACTAAAAATCATTTCCGAGTGAATATCGCCGGAAGAGAACGAAAAATCTCCGAGCGAGCAGGAAATTCGCCGGGGACACGCGAGCGTAGCGAGCTGGGTGGCGAATTTCCGTTGGGAGCGAGGATAGATTTTATTCTCTGAAGGCGCATGAACGAGGGAAAGATTTTTGGTTCCACTCCCTTTCACCAGTTGACCCTTTGATTTATTTATTTTATGCTAATCTCAAATGATAATTCGCAAATTAGGAATTGATTTAGGAACCACCAATACTTTAATTTTTGTTCCGGGCAAAGGATTGGTGATTAACGAGCCGACGGTTGTCGCTTTAAGCAAACCCAGCAATACCGTTATGGCGGTCGGCCTGGAGGCCAAAGAAATGGTGGGCCGCACGCCGGGCGATATCGTTACTTACCGGCCTTTGAAAGACGGCGTGATTGCCGAATATTACACCACCAAGACCATGCTGGAATATTTTATTTCCAAAGCCATTGGTCGTTTCAATATTTTTAAACCCGAGGTGGTGATTTCCGTTTCGGCCGGCATCACTTCAACTGAAAAAAGGGCCGTTATGAATGCCGCCCGCGAAGCCGGAGCCAAAGAAGTTTATTTAGTGAGAGAGCCCCTTTTGGCCGCTTTGGGAGCCAATATCCCGATAAATTCTTCTTCGGGCAATATGATTATCAATTTAGGCGGCGGCACGGCCGAAGTGGCGGTTATTTCTTTGGGCGGTATCGTTACGTGGTCCAGCCGGCGGGTGGCAGGCAATCACTTTGACCAGGCGATTATGGATCATATTAAGAAGAAATACGCCTTGGCTATTGGCGAGAATACCGCCGAAAACATCAAAATTGAAATTGGAGCCGCCCTGACTAATCCTAATAAATTAACCATGCAGATCAGGGGCCGGGATTTAATAACCGGCTTGCCCAAGGATTTGGTGATTAATTCCAATGAAATTGTTGAAGCCATTGATTCTTATCTTGACGACATTGTTGCTTCCGTCCAGTCGGTTTTTAACGTGACTCCGCCCGAATTAGTGGCTGATATAATGGAGAAGGGAATTATTGTTTCCGGCGGAACGGCCCAACTCCGGTATATTGATGAGTTTTTCAGGCGAAATTTGGGAGTGGCCGCTTATGTGGCCGAAGACCCTTTTTACTGCGTGGCAAAAGGAACCGCGATTATTTTGGAACATTTGGATGTTTACAAAAGAACCTTGCTTTCAAAAAGTTGATTTAAGATTAAAGATTTATGGTTTAAGAATGCCTTTACGAGTTATTCGCTCGGTTCATTTTCATAAATCTTAATTCCTAAATCATAAATAAAAAAATGTTGTTCGGTTTAGAAGAAAAAATTAAGGATTTTAAAAAACTCATCAAAGAAGACAAATTGCGACAGTCTTATTTGTTTTTTGGCGAACCTCAAATTGGGAAATTTTCTTTCGCCAGCAGTTTGATTAATTTCTTGGAAAATAAAGAATTTATTCCGCCCGAGGGCAGAAGGCCGTTAATGGACGCCGAAATTTTCCTGCCTGACCGGCAGGCAGGTTCTCCCGACGAATCCGGCTCTATCGGTATTGACGCGATTAGGCGGCTTAAAAAATTTCTTTATCAGCGGCCGGTTGTTTCCAGCCGGCGAAGCGCGATTTTTGATTCAGCCGAATCCTTGACCCCCGAAGCCCAGAATGCCTTTTTGAAGATTGCCGAAGAACCGCCTCATTCTTCTTTGATTATTTTTATCGCTCGCGAAACCTCGGTTTTTCCCGCGACTTTGGTTTCAAGGTTTGTTAAGGTTTATTTTCCCCGGTTAAGTCAAAAATCAATTGAAAAATATTTAAAAGACGATCTGGGAGTTGATTCGGCTAAAGCGGGCTTGATAGCCAAGCAGTCGTTTGGTAGAATTGGCCGAGCGATTGAAATTATGAAGCCCGAAGCGCGGAGTCCGAAACGCGAAACCTTGAAGGACGATAATCTCGGTGAATATCTTGAAGGACTAATCTTGTCTTTAAGGAAAGACCTCCCCAAAAATTCTTCTAAATTAAACTGGCTTTTAAAACGAGAAGAGTTAATTAAGAGAAATAATTTAAATCCTAAATTGCAATTAAAAGCCATTAATCAATTTTTAAGAAGCTAGATTCTTTTGCGTTAAAATCAACAAGAAAACAACATGAATAAAGCATTCCCGATTATAATCTGGATAGCGGCCCTAGGAATTGTTTTGTATCTTTTTCCGGAATTCGCGGCTTATTTTGGCTTTGAATCGCTTGGTCAAAACCGGCTTTCGTCGGTAGTTTTTATTTCCGATGACAACGGAAAAACCTTTGACAAAACTTATTGGTCCGGCAATTTTGCTCCGACAGTTTACGATTTTGAAATTGACGGCCGAGATTCTTCTTTTGTTTATGCCGCCACCGATCAAGGTCTTTTTATGAGTCGCGATCGAGGCAGTCATTGGTTTCGTTATTCCGATTTGGAGGGGCAATTGGCTAAAGCTATGATTTTTCAAATTGAAAAGTCCGCTAATAATCCCGCCCGGCTTTTCGTTTCCGCTTTTAAAAACGGCCAAGGCGGAATTTATGAAACCGACGATCGTTTTTTTACTCCCCGTAAAATTTTTGACACCAAAGAAGCGGCGGCTTATAAACTGGACTCTTTGGGCGATAAACTTTATATGGGTCTTTCCGATGGCAGGGTGATTAGTTATTCTTTGAGTGATTTTGGTTTCAGATTGTTGGCGGCATTGGGTTCGCCGATTACCGATATCGTGGTAAACAACGCCAAGGTTTACGCGGCTACCCAAGCCAAAGAAGTTTGGGTGGGCAGTGTTTCAGGCAATGATTTTACTCCTTTAAGAGAAGAACAGCCTAGTCAGTCGGCTTATACCGCTTCTCTGCTCGGGGCTAATTTAAAGACCGTGGTTGCCAAAAAGCCTATTAAAACTATTTTACCGGACGGCCAAGGCGGGATTTATTTGGCCGCGGCTGACAAGCTTTATCGCAGTGTTAATCGGGGAAAAAATTGGCAATTGATTTTGGATGTTCCCGGCCGTCGGGTTTCCAGTCTTAACCTGGGAAGCGGTGGCCGAATTATAGTGGGGACGGGAAAGGAAAGAGAGGACAATAGTTTATAATTAAAAGAAACCAATATGGAGACCTTGGAAAAATTTAAAAAAGAAACTATTCTGCTGATTGAAGGTTTTAAAAAAGAAATAATGGCTGTCAGGGGCAATCGGCCCAGCCCGGTTTTGGTTGAAAATTTAAGAGTGGATTATTTCGGTCAGTCTCTTTCCGTCAAGCAGCTTGGGTCCATCAGTATTAATCCGCCGCGGGAAATAGATATTAATGTTTGGGACAAAAATGCCATTCCCGGCGTTGTTAAGGCTATTGAAACAGCCGGATTTTCAGCTAACTTTGAGGGTAAGATTATCCGAATTAATTTGCCGCCCTTAAACGAAGAACGACGGCAAGAATTAGTGAAAATCGTAAAAAAAATCGGAGAAGTTTTCAGGATTAAATTAAGGAATCACCGGGACGAGGTAAACAAAGAAACCGCGCGATTATTTGAAGAAAAGGAAATCAGCGAGGATCAAAAATTCAAACTCAAAGAAGATGTCCAAAAAAACGTTGATTTCGTCAATCAGGAAATTGAAAATATCCTGATTAAGAAAATTAAAGAACTTGAGGAAATATGAAATTTATAGGGAGAATAATTTTATTCATCATCGTTAACGCCTTGGCGTTGTTTATCGCGGCCCGTTTCGTTAAAGGTTTTGTTTTTGAGGGGAATTTGGCCGATCTTTTAATTGCGGCGGCTATCTTGACCCTTGGCAATACTTTCATTCGGCCGTTTTTGAAATTCATTCTCGCCCCCTTGATAACTTTGACTTTTGGGGCATTGGCCGTTGCCATTAACGCCTCTTTTCTTTATCTTCTTGACAAATTCAGCCCAAGCATTACAATAAATGGACTAAAGTCGCTTATCCTTGCCACTGTCGTCATTAGCCTTATAAACATCGCGGTTAATTTCTCAACTAGACTAGGCGATTAAAATTTAATCTGATATGTTTTTTATCTTACAGGCAATCGTTTCAATATTATTGATAATCTTAATCCTGCTTCAGGAGCGTTCTTCTGGCTTGTCGGGTATCGTGGGTGGAAGTGAATCCGCCTCTTACCAGACCAGGCGAGGTTTAGAGAAGCTTATTTTTTACGGCACCGTTGTTTTAGCTGTTATTTTTATCGGCTTAGCTCTCTTGAAGCTGATTTTTTAGGATCTATAAGTTATAAGTAATGAAAAAAATAATAAATTCGTTCACCCGATTTGAACGCCAATTATTCATTGGGGCAATTTCAATTTTTTTAATTTCCTCGTTTTTTTGGATTGCTTTTAATCTTCAAAACAGGATTGAATTAATTCCCAAACGCGGCGGGCAATATCGGGAAGGAAAAATCGGACAACCTATTTTTATTAATCCCGTAATTTCCGGCAATGAGGCAGACCGAGACATCGCTTCTTTGGTTTATAGCTTTCTCTCGGATTTAATCAGTGATTACCAAATTGAAGAAGAAACTAATTATCTCGTCAAATTAAAACAGGACTTGCTTTGGAATGACGGCCAGCCTCTCACCAGCGACGATATTATTTTTACGATTAAAACCATTCAAGACCCCGATACCCATTCTCCGCTTTTTCAAGCTTGGCAGGGGATAGTAGTTGAAAGAGTGAGTGAGCTTCAAATCAGATTCGTTCTTCGCAATCCCTATGTCTTTTTTGCCGACAGTCTTCGTAATTTGCCGATTATGCCCCAGCATATTTTTGGGAAAATTCCGACCGCCAATATCCGGCTTTCAAATTATAACTTAGAACCGGTGGGCAGCGGTCTTTATGAATATGATCGTTTTTCCAAAAGAAAAGACGGCTTCATTACCCAATACCAATTGATAATAAATAAAAATTATTCCGGCAAAAAACCGTATATTGAAAAATTCATTTTTAAATTTTATGAAAACGAAGACGACTTGATCAGCGCTTTCAATCGCCGGGAAATTGACGGTTTCGGCGGCATCAACCCCTCTAAAATTAAAGATTTATCGCTTAGTAAAAATATCCGAAGCATTGTTATTGATAATCATTACGCCATTTTCTTCAACCAGAACATCAATTCTAATCTTAAAGATAGAAATATCCGCCTGGCGTTGACTCAAGCCGTGGACAAAAAAAGAATCATTCAAGAGGCCTTTAACGGCAGGGCGTTAGAAATTGGCGAATCAATAACGGCTACCAGCACTCTTGATTTAACCGCTATCAAGGATAAAAAAATGGAATTCAGCCTGATCGTTCCCCAAATTTCTTTCTTAATCAAGACAGCTGAAATTATTAAAGAAAACTGGAATGCCATCGGCGTCAAACTCAATCTTATCGTTTTAAACCCCAATGACATCATTAACCAGGTTATACGATCGCGTGATTACGAAATGATTCTTTTCGGAATTAATCCCCAAAACAAAGAAGACCAGTTTTCTTTTTGGCATTCTTCTCAAAAATTTTATCCCGGGCTTAACTTGGCTATTTACGGCAACTCCCAAGCTGATAAGTTAATGGAAGAAATTCGTCAAACCAAAGACTTCTTGGAACGCCAAGCGAAATTAAAAAACTTACAGACCGTTATCAACCAAAGCTTGCCGGCTATCTTTCTGTATTCTCCCAAATATTTTTATGTCAGCACTAACGACCTCGGCGGATTTAAGGAAAAATTTTTAAACACGGCCAGCGATCGTTTTCAGGATATTAAAAATTGGTATGTCAAAACATCCTTTGTGTTTAAATAAATAAATAAAATCAATAAATGATTCCTAGCCCCCGTGGCGGAATTGGCATACGCGTAGCGTTCAGAACGCTATCCCGAAAGGGTCAGAGGTTCGAATCCTCTCGGGGGCACCCACTAATTAATAATTAAAGTCGAAAATAAGATTAAAATTATATGATTAAAACTAAAATATTAAAAAAAGAAGAAAATCGCGAAGAACCCCTTCGTTGGGCTGCTTTGGG
Source organism: Patescibacteria group bacterium (assembly GCA_038065115.1). Classification (GTDB taxonomy): domain Bacteria; phylum Patescibacteriota; class Minisyncoccia; order UBA6257; family MFKM01; genus MFKM01. The sequence continues at coordinate 2,993 of JBBTRS010000018.1, read as the reverse complement.
CGGTTTGGAAGAAGTCGGTCGCAATATGACATTTTTTGAATATCGCAATGAAATAATTGTGATTGATGTCGGTTTTCAGTTTCCCGAAGAAGAAACCCCGGGCATTGACTACATCATTCCCAATGTCGCTTATTTAGAGGAACGGAAACAAAACATTAAAGCCATAATTATCACTCATGCCCATTATGATCACATCGGGGGCATCCCGTATTTAATGGAGAAACTCGGCAATCCTCCGATTTACGCCGCCGCTTTGACCAAGGAAATTATCAACAAAAGACAGGGAGAATTTCCGAAAGCCGCCAAGCTTGATTTCCAACTGTTTAAAGATAAAGACAAAATAAAATTTTCCAAATATTTTGAAGCGGAGTTTTTTGGCGTTGCTCATAATATTCCGGACACTTTCGGTTTCGTCTTGAATACGCCAGTCGGCAAAATGGTTTATATCGGCGATTTTAAATTTGATTATGACAAAGAAAATCAGCCTAAGGGAATAGCCGAATTGAAAAAAATCGGCGAACAAAAAATTCACACCCTTTTTCTGGAAAGCACCAATGCCGAAGAACCGGGTTACTCTTTGTCGGAACGGGTGGTTGAAAAAAATCTTGAGGAACTTTTCAAACAAGCATCCGGCAGAATTATTATCGCGCTTTTCGCCTCGCTGGTTAATCGCATTGACGAGATTATTAAAATCGCCGACCGGCTTGGCCGCCATGTGGCTTTTAGCGGTTACGCGATAAAATCCAATGTCCAAATCGCCCAAAATCTCGGTTATATCAAGGCCAGGGAAGGATTGATCATTCCTTTGGAAGAAATTAAAAAATACCCTGACAATAAAATTATTGTTTTAAGCACCGGAGCCCAGGGCGAATCCAATGCCAGCCTTATCAAGATTATCAACGGTGAAAATCGGTTTATCAGTTTGAAACCCACGGACACCGTTATCCTGTCGGCATCTGTTATTCCGGGCAACGAAAGAGGAGTCCAGACGCTTAAAGACGGCATCAGCCGGCAAGGAGTCAAGGTTTATCACTCAAAAATAATAGACATTCATTCCAGCGGTCACGCCCCCCAGGAAGAACTTAAAATGACCATAAAATTAATTAATCCTAAATTCTTCATTCCTATTTACGGCTATTGTTTTATGAGAGCTTGTAATAACGAACAAGCTCTGAAAACGGGAATACCGGCAAAAAACACTTTTTTGCCTTTCAACGGCCAGGTAATGGAATTTTCTCCTGACGGAGTTCATCAAACCAAAGAAGAATTGCCGGTTTCTTACGTGATGGTTGACGGTTTGGGCATTGGCGATGTCGGCGAAATTGTTCTTCGGGATAGAAAAGTTTTGGCCCAGGAAGGAATGGTTGTCATTATCGCCACCATTGACCGGCGCGCCAACCAGTTGATAAAAAATCCGGATATTATTTCTCGGGGTTTTATTTATCTAAGAGAAAATCAGGGTCTGCTTGAAGACATCAGACGCAATATTCGGGGGATGATTAGCCGTCTTCCTCACAATCGGCCGATGGATGCCGATTACCTCAAGTCCCTTATTCGTGACCAAATCGGCCAATTTCTGTATAATAAAACCAAAAGACGGCCGATGATTTTGCCAGTCGTAATTGAAGTCTAAAAGTACAAAAAGTTCATTAAAAATCTTTTCCGAGAGAATATCGCCGGAAGAGAGCGAAAAATCTCCGAGCGAGTAGGAAAAATGCCGGGGACCCGCTGAGCAGAGTGGCATTTTTCCGTTAGGAGCGAGGTTAGATTTTATTCTCTGGAGGCGCATGAACGAGGGAAAGATTTTTAATAAAAATTAAAATTAAAATAATGACTAAACCTATTCTTATATCCGGAATTCAACCCACCGGAAAACTTCATCTCGGAAATTACCTCGGAGCTTTAAAAAATTTTGTTGAACTGCAGAATTCCGGCAAATATGACTGCTATTTTTTTATCGCGGATTTTCACGCGCTTACGGAAAATCCGGAAGCAAAAAACCTAAGCGTTAATATTATAAATCTGGCGGTAGATTTTTTGACAGCCGGGCTTGATCCGAAAAAATCAACGATTTTTGTCCAGTCTCAAATTCAGCCCCTTCAGGAACTTAAATGGATTTTAAGCACCCTCACCCCAGCGAGCGAACTTATGCGCATGACGGCTTTCAAGGAAAAAATGCTCCAGCCGCTTAAACCGCTTGAGGGAGAAGAAATTACGAAGGATAAATTGGACGAAATTATTGAAAAATCTAATTTCGGTTTGGCGGAATATCCTATTTTGATGGCCGCCGACATTCTCCTTTACGACGCGCGATTTGTTCCCGTCGGCGAAGACCAGCTTCAACACTTGGAATTAGCCCGAACCTTGGTCAGAAAATTCAATTCTCGTTTCGGGAAAACCTTTATTGAACCGAAGGCAATTTTAACTGAAGTTTCGCGATTGATGAGCTTAGACGACCCGACTAAAAAAATGTCTAAGTCTCGGCCGGCCGGCTGTCTTTTTTTGGATGACTCGCCAAAAAATATTCAGGAAAAATTAGCCCGAGCCGTCACCGATTCCGGTCGGGAAATTAAATACGACATTAAAAATAAACCGGCTATCAGTAATCTTTTAACAATTTATTCCGCTTTAACCGAAAAACCGATAAAAACTCTGGAAGAAAAATATGTCGGTAAAGGATACGCCGAATTCAAAAAAGATTTGGCGGGAGTAATCATAAATTCATTCAAACCGTTCCAGGCAAAAAAAAGGGAAATCAAAGCCCAAGGCTTAAAACTAAAAACCATTTTAAATGCCGGCTCTAAAAAAGCCCAAAAACAAGCCCGAGTAAAAATTCAGGAAGTAAAGAAAAAAGTAGGGCTGGTTTTTTAGATTTCTTTTGAGGCAGTATTTTGTTAGTATTAATAAGCATCCATGACTGTCCGCAAACACACATTCGTATTAGCCAGTGCTTTTGTTTTTATTTCGTTATTCTTTGTTTTTGATTCCAGCAT
>JBBTRS010000017.1:0-6057 GCA_038065115.1 Patescibacteria group bacterium | reverse complement strand
TGTTGACAATATTGCTGACAATACCCACCTACTTAATTGATAGAAATTATATGGCGAAAATTTGGAATTACCACAAAGACACGACGGAAGAAAGAAGAAGCGTCCGCGCTTCTTCGGGCATTCTTCTTGATTCAGGCAAACTTCACGAAATCAACATCTCCCTGGCTTTTGATCACTTGAGCAATCGTTATAAAAAATTCACCGAAAATATTTTAGATTTTTACCGTAAAATTTATAAAAAATGGTTTTCGTTGGCGTATTTAAGCGACAATCTAAACGATGTTGTGATTTTTTTCGGTTATTTATTTATTTTTAAAAAATTACTCAAAGGAATAATTTCAATCGGCGATACGACTTTTCAGATAAGAAACTTAAGCGTTTTTGGCAATGAACTAGAAAACCTGGGTTCTCAATTTGTAAGGCTTTATCAGGAGGGCATTCGTTTTGGCGATTTAAAAGAGGTTTTTGAACTAACCCCGTCGTTTAGCGATGGTAAAACGGAATATCCTTATTCCGAAAAACCGCCTTTGATAAAATTTGATGCCGTAACCTTTAAATATCCCGGTTCCGACACGGAAGTAATTAAAAATATTAATTTAGAAATTAAGCCGGGAGAAAAAATTGCTATTGTCGGCGAAAACGGCGCCGGCAAAACCACCATGGTTAAGCTTTTGAGCAGGTTTTATCAAACTAACAAAGGAGCGATTTTTTTAAACGACAAAAATATCAATGACTTGAAAATTGAAAGCTGGTATAAAAACTTAGGCGTGCTTTTTCAGGATTTTAATACCTATCCTCATTTAACCGTTAAAGAAAATATCCAACTTGGAAAATCCGATGAAAAACCGGACATTGATCGAATGATCAAAGCCACTCAAAGCGCCAACGCCGATGAATTTATAAAAAAATACCAAAAAGAATACGAACAGGTTCTTAGTGAAAAATATGCCGGCGGAATCAGGCCGAGCACCGGCCAATGGCAGAAAATAGCCATTGCCAGATTTTTCTACAGAAATTCGCCGGTAGTTATTTTTGACGAGCCAACCGCCTCCATTGACGCGATTTCTGAAGCCAAAATTTTTAAAGAAATATACAGCTTTTTTAAAGACAAGACCGTCATTATTATTTCTCATAGATTCTCTACCGTGAGAAATGCCGATAAAATCTACGTGTTAGACGATGGTCAAATTACAGAAGGCGGCACTCACAAAGAATTGTTGAAATTAAAAGGCAAATACGCCGAAGCTTTTAAAATTCAAGCCAAGGGATACGAATAGTCGCTATTTTTGATAAAATGATTAAAATAACTATATGAATTTAATTGACGAAAAAAATTTGGAATATTTGGCGGAGTTGGGGCGAATAAAATTAAACGAATCCGAGAAATCTAAATTATTGAAAGACTTGCAAGACATTCTTAACCATTTTCAAGAACTGCAGAAAGTAGACACAACCGGCATCAAGCCGATGTCGGGAGGGACATCCCAGGAAAATATCTTCCGTGAAGACAAAGAAAGCGTCAAGCGTCAAGCGTCAAGCGTCAAGTTAATCGAGGCATTCCCGGAAAAGGAAAATGACCTTTTAAAAGTGCCGCCGGTGTTTTCCGCCGAAGGCGGATCCGCCTCTGGCGGAGAATAATATGGATTTAAATAATCTAACAATTAAAAAATATCACGAGGGGTTGCTTAAAAAAGAATTTTCAGCCGTAGAAATCACCAAATCTTTTTTTGATTACATTGAAAAAAAAGACAAAGAGATAAAAGCTTATTTAAGTTTGGGGAAAAACGAAGCCCTGAATCAAGCCGAGAAAGCAGACGCCGCTTTGGCCAACGGCCAAAATTTAGGAATTTTGACCGGCATTCCCCTGGCGATTAAAGATAATATTTTGATTGAAAATCAACCAGCCACGGCGGCTTCAAAAATTTTAGAAAATTATCAAGCGGCTTACGATGCCACGGTGATTAAAAAATTAAAATCAGCCGGGGCGATTTTTCTTGGCAAAACCAATCTGGATGAATTTGCCATGGGTTCTTCAACTGAAAATTCGGCTTTTCAAATAACCCGCAATCCGGCCGATTTAGAACGAGTGCCTGGCGGTTCTTCCGGCGGTTCGGCGGCCGCGGTGGCGGCCGGAATGGCCGTCGCCGCTTTAGGCTCTGATACCGGCGGCTCTATCCGTCAACCGGCTGGTTTTTGCGGCGTCGTGGGACTGAAACCAACTTACGGCGCTGTTTCCCGATACGGATTGATTGCCATGGCTTCTTCGTTAGACCAAATCGGGCCTATTGCTAAAACCGTGGAAGACGCCGCCATTATTTTTAACGCCATTAAAGGAAAAGACGACCTAGATTCAACCTCGGTTGATTTAAACAAATTCCAAGATTCAAGATTCAAGATTCAAGATTCAAAGAATCTAACCATCGGTTTGCCGGAAGAATATTTTATTGAAGGCTTAACCAAAGAAGTCGCCGAAGCTATTGACGAAGCAATTAAAAATTTAAAAAGCCTGGGTTTTAAATTTAAAAAAATCAGCCTGCCTCATACGAAATACGCTCTTTCTTGTTATTATGTTATTATGCCCGCCGAAGCCAGCGCTAATTTGGCAAGATATGACGGCATCCGTTACGCCCAAATTGAAAACTTAAAACTTGAAACCAAAAACTTGAAAGATATTTATTTTAATCAACGAAGCGGGGGATTCGGGAAAGAAATTAAACGAAGAATTATTTTAGGAAATTTTGTTTTATCAAGTGGCTATTACGACGATTATTATTTAAAAGCTCAAAAAGTAAGAACTTTGATCAAAAAAGATTTTGATAAAGCCTTTGAGGAGGCAGATGTCATTCTCACTCCGGTTTCACCGACCCCGGCTTTTAAAATCGGCGAAAAAACCGAAAATCCTTTGGCAATGTATCTTTCCGATATTTTTACCATTCCCGTAAATTTAGCCGGCTTGCCAGCTGTTTCCATGCCGGTAAGAAAGCATCAAGCATCAAGCGTCAAGCGGCAAAACGAACTCCCTGTAGGATTTCAATTAATTGGCAGACATTTTCGGGAAACGGATATTTTGGAAACAGGGCGGATGTATGAGAAAATGATTAATGGCTAGCAGCCAATAACGATTTATGGAAAACATCGTCAATCAAATTTTTAATTTTAGAAATTTAGCGATTGAATTATTTTCGCCTTACTTCGGCTGGATTAAATTAGTTTCTTTGATAATTTCCGGACTTTTACTCTGGGGTATTATTTATTTTATGATAAAATCAACCTTCGTTAATATGAAGATTGAGCAATGGATGGATCTGGGGATGGGGAGCTTGGGGGATTTAACGAAATATCGATCAATAAAAGGCTGGGCGAGTGTTCAGAAAAAACTGCGGTTGGGAGACGAAGCTAATCTCAAATTAGCTATTACCGAAGCCGATAAAATCCTTGACGAACTTTTGAAAGTAAGCGGCTATGTCGGCAAAAATATGAACGAACGCTTAAAACAACTTGATCCGTCAAAACTCTCCAATCTTAGCGATGTTTGGTCAGCCCACAAAGTTTGTCAACGAGTTATTCTGGAAAAAGACTTTCAGATCAACAAGCAGGAAGCCGAACTGATTATTAATATCTACAAAAAATCATTTCAAGAATATCAATTGATTGATTAAAAAAATCTCATTCAAAAATCACAAAATACCTCTTTATCAAAAATATTAAGTTTTGAACATTTCCAAAAAGAGAATGGAGTTACCCACACGAATGTGGATAACCCCATTTTTTTCGACCGTCTGCGGTCGCGACGGGATTTGAACCCGTGATCTTCTCCGTGACAGGGAGACGTGTTGGACCGGGCTACACTACGCGACCAGTAGCAGGGGTGGGGATCGAACCCACGACCTTAGCGTTATGAATGCTATGCTCTAACCAACTGAGCTACCCTGCCTGCTTGCCATCAAGCTTGTTGCGGGGGCGGGAATTGAACCCACTTCTGGAGATTATGAGCCTCCCGAGATGCCGTTTCTCTACCCCGCAAAAATATGATAATATGTTTTAAAATAAATGTCCACCAAAAGAATAATTTTAACGATTAACGACCCGGGGGTACCGGCAATTTTATCCAGGCTTCAAAGCAAAACCGATTTCAAGAGTTTGCGAATCAAGCAATTATTAGCTTTACCCGACCTGACTCAAACCGACAGTTCTCCTATTAAATTTTTAATTGATGCCATTGCCAATCTTAGTCGGTTTAACGATTTTGACATCGTCAACGTTCCCGAAGTAGTTAGTGTCAAAAATAATTTTGATTTATTGAACGCCGCGCCCGACCACCCCAGCCGCCGCGAAACCGATACTTATTATTTGGAAAAAGATTATGTTTTGCGGACTCAAACCACGGTAATGTGGCCCTATTATTTTTCCGAAGAAAATATAAAAAAATTGGAAACCGAAGGCGAAATTGGCGCTTTATGTTTCGGCAAAGTTTATCGGAAAGACGAAATTGATCGTTCTCATTATCCGGTTTTCCACCAAATAGACGGTTTATACATTTGCCGAAAAGATAAAAAAATAATCGGCATACCGGAGTTGACGGAAGTCCTGGTTGATATAGCGAAAAACATTTATGGAGCCGATGTTGAATATAAAATCTCCGAAGATACTTTTCCTTTTACCAATCCCAGTATTCAAGTGGCGATAAAGGGAAACAATCAATGGCTGGAGGTTTTAGGCGCTGGCGTTGTTCACGCGCAAGTTTTACAAAATTTGGGCATTGACCCTTTAGTTTATAACGGTTGGGCATTCGGTTTTGGTTTGGAACGACTCGCGATGATAAAAATGGCGATTCCCGATATCCGTATTTTTTGGTCAACCGACAAAAGAATCACCAACCAGTTTAAAGATTTAAACAGCAAGTTTCATGAAATCAGTAAATATCCGATGACTTACCGCGACATTTCTTTTGTGGTTAATAAAGATACCAGTTTAAACAATTATTACGAAATTATCAGGAGTTGCGCCGGCGATTTGGTTGAGGAAGTTTCTCTGCTGGACAAATACGAAAATAAAGAAAAATTCGGCGAAAATAATATCAGCTATACTTTTCACATTGTTTATCGCTCCAACGAAAGGACATTAACCAACGACGAGGTGGATAAAATTCAAGCGCTTATTGAAGCGCGCACCAAACAGGAATTAAACGCTATTGTGCGATAACGCCAAATGTTTAATCCGCGCTAAAAATATCATTTAAAGACAATAGTTTAAATTAATTTTCGTCTTTTTATTCAAGCGCTAATAATAATACCCTAAGATACCCTGAAGTTCTTGACTGAATTGTTCCGTTTTTATCTATATAATCTACCAAATTATTTGGCGCTGTTCTTATTGCGATAGTAGTTGTGTCCATGTCCGCGATATTTATGTAATTTTGAGAAGAAAGGGAATAATTAGCCAGATAGCCAGTTGCTAAAGGCACTACATCGCCACTTCCGTCACTACTCTCTGAATAATACAATGTAGATAATATTTTAGTTGTTCCGAGATTATGCGTTTTGGTGTAAGTAGTAGATTGGGCAATCGCAAACCATCCGCTGTCATAAGTCCTCAAGGCTGTGGCTGGAGCGGCGGCTGTGGTTTGTGTAGTCCCGTCCGGGAATTTAATTCCACCGGAAGTGCTTTCTATGGTGCCCGTAACCGTTAATTTTTGCCCCGGACTAGGCGTCCCGATGCCGACGTTGCCACTATTTAGGATAGTCATATTGACCTGGCTGACATTATTGCCACCGAACTGTATAGCATTGGTCCCGCCTGCCGTGATGACGAGTGAGTTAGCAATATCACCTGACAGGAGCCCTCCACCGCCACTGCCTTCTACACCGATAATCGCAGGAGAGGCGGTATTGGACGGGTTCTTTAACCGGAGGTAGGCGTATCCGGTCGCAAGCTGACTCTCGATGGTCTGACCGATTGAGGCGGTCGAGGAATACAGGTGGAGCGACGCCCCCGGCGTCGGTGTCCCGATCCCCACGTTCCCCGAGTTAGTGTTGTAAATATTCGCGGCGGAGGCGG
>JBBTRS010000016.1:0-15294 GCA_038065115.1 Patescibacteria group bacterium | reverse complement strand
ATCAAGTGAAAGTTAATCCGACCACCGGTGTTTTTACCGGCTGGGCTTGGAACGACTCTGTCGGCTGGATTGATTTTAATTGCGCCAATGATCATGACCCAGTCACACCCGGCACTCAAGATATCTGCGGTATTTCTGATTATTACGTAGCCACTTCCCAAAGCGGTTTTCCCGAACCGATTGGTCCCGGTGGCACTTCTCTTGCCACCGATACTTACAATCCCACCGGGCCCGGCGCCCCCGTTGCCCTCAATCGGGCTTATCATAACAATCATCGTTATTTCCGCTATAAAATTATTTTAGAAAGTAATTTTGCCAGAACCTTTAGCCCTCTGGTGGAAGATGTTATTATTAATTGGAGCCCGTAAATAAAAATTAATTCAATTATCAAAACAACCCGGAAAATATGAACAAGCTTAAAAATTTATTTATTAGTATTATTATCGGTTTAGCCGTTGCTGTTATCGCCGTTGCTTTCACCGGTCCAAGCTCTCAACCGCCTATTGGCAACCCCGATTTCTGGATAAAAAGCGGCAACGATGTTTATTATAATCCTGCGGTAAGCGGCAATGTCGGCATCGGGACGGCGAGTCCGGGGGCTTATAAACTGAATGTCCAAGGCGGCCAAATCAACACCTCCGGCGGTTTGTGTATCGCCGGTGATTGTAAAACCGCGTGGAGCCAAGTCGCCAGCACTAATTACTGGACTCTTTCCGGCGCCGATTTGTATCCCAATCAAACCAGTTATAATGTCGGCATTGGGGTGGTTAATCCGTGGGCTAAACTACAAGTTGAGACCTCAGAGGCAAGCGGGACAGGAATGTTTGTTAGCGCAGGAAACGCTTCGGGTAATAACTATGGTATAGATGTTGAGGTTTATGGTAGTGGCGCCGTTAGCAACACAGCTGGTTATTTTTATGCTAATGGCGGAACAAATAATATTGGCATACAAATAAGTGGTATCCCCACGGGCACTAATAATTACTCTTTATATAGCAACTCATCGGCGAAAAGTTATTTTACCGGCAGTGTTGGTATTGGAACAACATTGCCGGGACAGAAACTCACAGTGGTTGGCACGATTGAATCAACAAGCGGGGGTATAAAATTCCCAGATGGAACGATTCAAACTACGGCGGGAGGCGGCGGCGGTTTAGGCGGTGGCGGAACCGTAAATTATGTCGGCAAATTCACGGGAACGGGAACCGTCGGCAACTCTCAAATTTTTGACAACGGCACGAACGTCGGAATTGGAACGGCTAGCCCTGCTTGGAAATTCGACGTTCGAAACGGTCAAATTAATGCCTCCGGCGGTTTATGTATTAACACTGACTGTAAAACTTCATGGAGCCAAGCTTATCCACCTGGATTAAGTGGTTGGAACGGAAAACCTGTCGATACGGTAAGCCAGGCATTAACCGATGGATTTGTGATAGTAATAACTCATCATTACGCTGGCGGAATTACGCAAATTCTTTCAGACTCAACTAATCCGCCTACCACCGTAAGAGCCAAAAGCTCAACTGGAAGTGGAACAACGGAATTTGGCACCACGCTTACTGTACCAATTAGAAAAAATGATTATTGGAAAGTTACAAACACAGCTGATCCTGCAACTATTTATTGGGTAGCATTGGGGGGTTAATTTTGTAAATTATTTTTAATACGCTAATCGGGATTCTATTGAAACCGAATCTCGGCAATTTTTAATAATTTTACGAAATTCAACTTCGTAAGCACAGGGTAAAAAGCTGATATTGATCAAATAAAAAATATTGGAGTTGAGTTAACTGGATATGAAAAAAGTTTATAGTTTTTTTCTAATTTTAGTCATCGGTTTGGCCGTCGCAATCGCGGTTACGGCTTTTAACAATCCTTCGGGCAATCCCACTTCTGGCGGCGGCATCATCGGCGTCGGTTCCGGCGCTCCGGCCAGCTCTCTCTATATTGATTCTTTAGGCAACGTCGGCATTGGGATGACGAATCCGCAGCAGTTGTTGCATCTTGAGAAAGCGGGAGCTGTCGATAATCGAATCAGACTGGCAGCGGGAGGGCCTGTTCCCCTGGGGCTCGAGTTTGTCGAATCGGGACTGGCCAAAGGATACGTGCAACGCGAATCAGGCGACAAGCTTGCTTTCTATGCCGGAGGAGGATCAGCCGCGGATAGAAAGATGGTTATTTTGGACACCGGCAACGTCGGCATCGGAATGGCGGTGCCGGGCGTTTCTCTTGATGTGAACGGAGGGGTGCGCGCCGGTAGCAATACCGTCGTAACCGCGTGTGGGTCTGGTCAAGCAGCCGGGGAAGGCGCGCAACGATACAATTACACGACGCATAAGATGGAATATTGCAATGGTAGTGGCTGGGTTAGCCCTGGAGGAGATACCGCGTCCATAGGGACTAATGGATACACGAAGCTAGCCTCCGGTTTGATTATCCAGTGGGGTTCCGTTAGCGCAGTTGCTTTTCCTGCTAACAATGGCGGTACATTCGGGACAGTAACATTTCCGCTTGCCTTTCCCAATGGCGTCTTTTCCGTGGTTCCAACTCTGGTGGGAAATTATCCCGGGCCAAACGAATGGCAAGATCACAGCGTAAAAGTTGGAAACATTACAACATCAAACTTCGTTATCTGGGTTGCGGCGCCAAACAACGGCGGGTACGGATTCACTTATACAGCGCAATGGATTGCGACAGGGTATTAAACGATGTTCTAAGGAAATCCGACTTCCTAATTTTTACCATTTCCTTAAACTTTCCATTATCGAGGTTGAACCTTGATAATGGAAAAAATCGTTCTTATGGAGTTCAGCTTCGTAAACTAACTTCGTAAACGTAAACTTATTTATTTAATTTTTTACTCTTTTTCCGTTATAATCTATCGATGATTGTCAAAGAAGGGAAAATTACAAAAGACGATATTCAGCTTCCTTTCGCAAAGGCGGTGGCGGACATCAAGCTGGGGATTTTTTCAATCGGTTGCGAATTGCATATTGATTGCGCCGAGGAACTTATAGAAAACGGCTCTAAAGCGAAAGATTTGTGGGGGTTTAATATTTATCCGGATTTCCATCTGGACTTTATTTCTTTGATCAATGTTCGTCCGGCTGACAATAATCGTTCAATGGATATACAAAATGCCGATATTCGTAAAAAAATAGAGGAAATCGTCCAGACATTCCAATGATTAAATTAGAACGTTGGCAAACCTTATCAAAAAGGGATCAACTGGCTCATATCGCTTCAGAGATTTTCCGCGCCAAACTAGCGAATGACCAAAATACCCGCAACTCGGTGATTGAACGAGCTATGGAGTTAATAGATTTAACCTTACAAGACCCTAAATGGCGCGATAATCCTTTAATGCTTTTATATTTACGCAGTGAATTAGCAAGCATTTACCTTGATAAAAGCCGAGATTTAGAAGAAATTATAAAAATTTTATAAGCAAATGTCTTATCCTTTCCAAAAAATTGAAAAGAAGTGGCAGGCCTTTTGGGAGAAAAATAAATTTTATCAAGCCAAAGATTTTGATAAAAAACCGAAAAAATATATCCTGATTGAATTTCCTTATCCTTCGGGCGACGGTTTGCATGTCGGCCATGTCAGGAGTTATAGCGCTTTAGACGCGGTCAGCCGCAAAAAAAGAATGGAGGGTTTTAACGTTTTATACCCGATTGGCTGGGACGCTTTCGGTTTGCCGACTGAAAATTACGCCATTAAAAAGGGGATTCATCCGAGTATTGTTACGAAACGAAATATCGCGATTTTCAAAAAACAATTAAAATCTCTCGGTCTTTCTTTTGATTGGTCGCGGGAAATAAACACCACCGATCCCGAATACTATAAATGGACCCAGTGGATTTTTCTTCAGTTTTTCAAACACGGCTTGGCTTATCAGGCCGAGATGCCGATTAACTGGTGTCCGTCTTGCAAGATCGGTTTGGCCAACGAAGAAGTCATTGATGATAAGTGCGAGCGTTGCGGCGCCGGAACAGAAAAAAGAAAAATCAAACAGTGGCTTTTAAGAATTACCAAGTATGCCGACCGATTGCTTAAAGATTTAGATACTGTTGATTATCTGGAAAAAATAAAAATCCAGCAGCAAAATTGGATAGGAAAATCAGAGGGAGCCACTATCAAATTTCCAATATTAATGACGTCGGACGTCATTAATATTGAAATTTTCACAACGCGAGTGGACACCATTTTCGGCGTGACGGCTATAGTAATCGCGCCGGATCATCCTTTGGTTGACAAGCTAAGCGTTAAAGACAGGGATGAGGTAAAAAAATATATCGGAATAGCCGCAAAAAAAAGCGACATAGAAAGAACGGAAGCGGAAAAAGAAAAAACCGGTATTTTCACCGGCTCCTATTGCCTAAATCCCGCCAACGGAGAAAAAATTCCCATTTGGGTGGGTGATTACGTGGTGGCGGCTTATGGCGGCGGCGCGGTGATGATGGTGCCGGCTCACGACAAACGCGATTATCAATTCGCTAAAAAATATAATTTAGAAATTAAAGAAGTTGTTTCCGGGGGCAATATTGATAGCGAAGCTTATGTTGATTATGGCGTTTTGATTAATTCTGGCCGATTTAACGGATTGAAATCGGAGGAAGCGATTAAGAAAATAATTGAATGGCTGGAAAAAAAAGACTCCGGGAAAATGACAATCCAGTATAAAATGCGCGATTGGATTTTTTCCCGTCAGCATTATTGGGGCGAGCCGATTCCGATTATTCATTGCGAAAAGTGCGGAACGGTTCCGGTGCCGGAAAAAGATTTGCCGGTAAAATTGCCTTTTGTCAAAAAATACGAACCCTCTAAAACCGGCGAATCACCTTTGGCGGCTATCACCGAGTGGGTGAATACCAAATGTCCGAAATGCGGCGGTCCGGCAAAAAGAGAAACTGACACTATGCCCAATTGGGCCGGTTCCTCCTGGTATTTCCTGCGCTACATTGACCCCAAAAATAAAAAATCTTTCGCTGATTTCAAAAAATTACAATATTGGACGCCAGTTGATTTATACAACGGGGGAATGGAACACACCACTCTCCATCTTTTATATTCCCGTTTTTGGCATAAATTTTTATATGACATTAAATTGGTTCCGACTCCCGAACCTTACGCGGCTCGGCGTTCCCACGGTATGGTTTTGGCCGAAGATGGGAGAAAGATGTCCAAGAGTTTCGGCAATGTTATCAACCCCGATGAAATAGTGAAAAATTTCGGCGCCGATACTTTAAGAATGTATGAAATGTTTATGGGCCCGTTTGACCAAATGATTAGCTGGAATACGCAAGGCGTTGTCGGTCTTTTTAGATTTTTAAATAGAATTTGGCAACTTAAAGAAAAAATAAAAATTGGCAAGAAAATTTCATATCCGGCAGAACCCGAAACACTTCTCCATAAAAGCATTAAAAAGATTTCTGAAGACCTGGACGATATGAAGTTCAACACGGCGGTATCCCAGCTGATGATTTTGGCCAACAACCTTGAAGCGCGCGAAAAATTGCCTATTTCTGTTTATGAAACATTTTTAAAACTCTTAGCCCCGCTCTCTCCTCATATCGCGGAGGAGTTATGGCAACAGCTGGGGCATAAAAAATCCATTCACTTGGAAAAATGGCCTGAATACAATTCGCGGCTTATCAAAGAAGAACAATTTGACCTCGTGATTCAGATTAACGGTAAATTTCGGGATAAAATTTCGGTTTCTCAAGGAATCACCAAAGAAGAAGCCACAGAGCTGTCTGCTTCTCAAGAAAAAACCCAGAATTGGCTAAAAGACAAAAAAGTGATTAAAACAATTTTTGTTCCGGGAAAACTTATTAATTTTGTAACAGACGATACAAGTTTTGAAACTTAAAATATGTCTAAATTTATCGGGTTGATTCTTTTGACGGGGGCGGTTTTTCTGATTTTAATCATCGGGAGAACTACGCCCGGCAATCCGGCAACCAGCAAGCCCAGCGAAAGAACAGCGCCGCAAACAAATATTCAATATTATTCGGCTCCGAGCGGCGGAACGGCAATTTCTAATTCTTCCAAGTCAGAAACCACCCCGTTTTTAAAAAAAATTGATATTAGTTCTGCCGGCGTATCCGGTTATCCCAAAGAATATTCCCGAGTTGCCCTTTACAGTCGCCTCGGAGAAGGAGAAGCGGTTAATCTTACCGGCTGGAAAATCAAAAGCAACAAAAGCGAAATTATTATTTCTCAAGCCGTGGAAATTTATGACCCTGGCGGTTCTCTGCCGACAGCCGATATTATTCTTAAATCCGGCCATTATGTGGATTTGTACAGCCTAACCAGCCCTTTAAACAGAAACTTGCGGTTGAATAAATGCGTTGGTTATTTGGAAAATATTTATGATTTTAAACCGCTTTATCTTTCTCAAAATTGCCCTTATTTTCCCAGCTCGGAAACAAGACAACTCTCCGGTCAGTGCCAGTCTTATCTTTCGTCGTTGTCTTCTTGTAAAACTCCGGATGTCAGCTTTTATAATAATTTACCGGGAACAGATGAGGGCAATGCTTGTCGGGCTTTTCTTCAAAAAATCGGTTATGGCAGCTGTTTTCGCAGTCATCGGGAAGACGCCGATTTTCTTTCCAATAATTGGATAGTTTGGCTTGAACCGCAAACGCTTAATCTTAACTCCCAGCACGATTATCTGCGGCTTTATGATAAAGACGGGAATTTGGTAAGCGAATACAACTACTAAGTCGCGAAATACGAAAATTATTGCCTTTTTTCAGCGATAGTTATTTTGATCTCCATTTTTTTCCCGTCCCTTAAGATATTCAATTTAATGATTTCGCCCACTGTGAGATTTTCCAATAAATCTTGCATTGTTTTATCGCCGGTAATTTTTTCGCCGTTAATTTCCAAGATAATGTCCTTTTCTTTAATACCCGCCAAAGCGGCCGGACTATTAGGGACAATGGCGTGCTGTTCGCTGGCAATCAAAGCTCCGTATTCAACCGGCAATTTAAGTTTTTCTTTAAGATTCTGGTCAATGCTTAAATAACGGATTCCCAGAAACGGTCGTCGGATTCGGCCGTATTTTTTAAGATCGCTAAGGGCTCTTTTAGCGGTGTTGACGGGAATGGCAAAACCGATATTTTCCGCTCCGAAAATCACCGCCACATTGATGCCAATGGCCTGGCCGAAAATATCAACTAACGGGCCGCCGGAATTGCCGGGGTTAATGGCGGCATCTGTTTGAATCAAACCTCGGAGTTCCTTAACGGAGTTGAGATCGGTTTGAGCGGAGATAGAACGGCTTAATCCGGAAATGATTCCCGAAGAAACAGTGTTTTTGAAAATTCCCAAAGTATTGCCGATGGCCATAACAGTTTGCCCCAGTTCAATATTATTGGAATTGCCCAAAGTTAAAACAGGCAAGTTTTCCTTTGAAGGATTGATTTTAAGAATAGCCACGTCATTAATCTGGTCTCGGGCTAAAACTTCCGCTTTGAATTTTTCGTTATTGTCGGCAATAACCGTGTATTCCGCGTCTGAATCGGCGATAACATGGCTGTTGGTGATAACAATTCCTTTTTTATCAACGATAAAACCCGAACCGCCGCCGATTTTTACCATTCCCTGGCTGTCAATGTTTTCTTCGGGTATATGAAATTCCGGACCGAAACGAGGAACTTCTTTAGCCAGCTCTTTTTCCAATTCCTGGAGTTTTTTTGAAATAACAATAGAAACCACCGCCGGCATCGCTTTTTTAATCATTGTAATCAAAGGGGATTTTTCTTTTTTCATAATTTGTAATTTATTTATTGTATTTATTATTGTTCGGCAATAATATATATTTTTTATTATAGTATGCGGAGGGTAGAGGAGTCGAACCTCTAAGGGCTTACGCCCGCCGCTTTTCAAGAGCGGTGCCATACCATTAGGCGAACCCTCCAGCTGTCAAATTAAACACGAAGCGAACCACCGCCTCGCTATTTGGCGCGACCCGCCTTTCGTTTTATTATTTATCTATTATAATAGAGAGAATCAGAGATTGAAAGGCGGATTTATTATTTGTATAATCTAGCTACCCCTTGTAGCTCAATGGACAGAGCAGACCCGTCCTAAGGGTAAGATGAGGGTTCGATTCCTTCCAAGGGGATGAAATAGGGGGCGTTTAGCTCAGTGGTAGAGCGTTTCGTTGACATCGAAAAGGTCAGAGGTCCAATCCCTCTAACGCCCACAGATTTTAAAAAAGAAATACGGGCCTATAGTAAAACGGCATTATGCCTCCATGGCATGGAGGAGGTCGGGGTTCAATTCCCCGTAGGTCCACCGGATTAAGTTTTTAAATCACTATGTCCCTAAAAATAAAAATTGAAGAAGCTTTTAAAAATGCTTTGAAGAATCAAGAAGAATTGACGCTTTCCGTTTTGCGGCTTCTTAAAACCGTTATTCTGAATAAAGAAAAAGAAAAAAGATATAAAATATCAAAAACCGAAAAGAATCTAAAAGAAGAGGAATTGGTAAAGAAAAGCGAACTGGCTGAAGAAGAAATAATTGATTTAATTTTCTCCGAGATAAAAAAGAGAAAAGAATCCATTGTTTTGTATAAGCAGGGGAAAAGAGAAGAATTGGCCAAGAAAGAAGCGGAAGAGATTGAGATCTTGAAAAAATATCTGCCGGAACAAATTTCCGAAACCGAAATTGAAAATCTGGCCGGAGAAGCTATAAAAAACACCGAGGCAAAATCCATATCGGATATAGGAAAGGTGCTTAAAGAATTAATGCCGAAACTCAAAGGCAAAGCCGAACCCCAAAGCATAACAGCCATAGTTAAAAAACTTATTGAAACTTCGAGAGCTAATAGCTAATATTGAGATAAATAACGGAGGAGTGGCCGAGCGGTTGAAGGCGCGGCTCTCGAAAAGCCGTAAGGGAGAAATCCTTTCGTGAGTTCGAATCTCACCTCCTCCGCCCAATTTTTTATCGGCGCAACCCGATTGATCATTTGGTATTCCAAAGCTCCTGGAGAAATAAATGGAATAAATGGATAAATGGGGACAGCCACCGTTTTCGTCGTTGTCGAAATGGAAAAATGATAAAATAAATTTATGAACACTTACAATTGGTATTCATAACTTTTAAAACCCTCATGGACGCCACCAAGCTGATCAGCTTACCGATTTTAAAGCAAAATGGTAAAGTAGTTTTATGGAGTTAAATAAACTAACCAAAGAGGAAGAACGGGTGATAATCGGCAAAGGTACCGAGGCGCCTTTTGTTGGCGAGTATGTAAACAATACCGCTTATGGTGTGTATGTCTGTCGGCAGTGTAACGCGCCACTTTATAATTCTAAAGATAAATTTGAAAGCACTTGTGGTTGGCCAAGTTTTGACGCCGAAGTGTCCGGTGCGGTTAGACGAACCCTTGATGCTGACGGAATTCGAACGGAAATTACTTGCGATCGTTGCGGAGCGCATTTAGGGCATATATTTGAAGGCGAACACTTAACTAATAAAAATATTCGTCATTGTGTAAATTCGATTTCATTAAAATTTATCGAGGGAAAATAATATGATTAAAAAAGCGTATCTAGCCGGTGGATGTTTCTGGGGCTTAGAAGAATTGATACGAAGTCAGCCCGGAGTTCTCTCTATAACAGCAGGATACACTGGTGGTGAAAATGAAAATCCAACGTATGAAAATCACCCCGGCCACGCTGAAGCATTGGAGATAGAATATGACGCAGGGGTAACTAGCTTTTGGAAGCTGTTAGATTTCTTTTTTCAGATTCATAATCCGACTACTTTAAATCAACAGGGGAACGACAGTGGCGCATCGTATAGGAGCGCCATATTTTATCAAAATGATGAGGAGCTCACACAAGCCCAAGATTTCATACAAATAGTGAATGATTCAAAAAGGTGGGGCGCGCCGGTGGTCACCACACTTGAACCATTTAAAATATTTTGGCCTGCTGAAGAATATCATCAAGATTATTTGCAAAAAAATCCCGGAGGCTACACTTGCCACGCTATTTACTTTGATAGTTATTTAAAAAAATAATATTCTAATTATTTAATATGAATGAAGTAACAAGATACGCTGAATTCTTAAAACCAACATGGGCTCAGACGAGCTGGCCATATTAAAAAGGAATTGTTGGTTAAAGCATCTCGTTGGTTTTGTATATTTTTTGCTTTTTGGTATAATCAAAAAATGAAAATTATTTTTGAAAGAAAAAAGTGTATCGGGTGCGGCGCTTGCGTTGCCGTTTGTCCGAAATACTGGAGCTTGGCCGATGACGGCCTGGCTAAATTAAAAGACAGCAAAACTGATTCTAAAACCGGCAATGAGGAATTAGAAATAAAACTCGTTGAATGCAACGAAGAAGCGGTTGAATCTTGCCCCATTCAAATTATCAAAATATCAAAATAACTTATATTTGTTGGCGTTTTCGATTTTAAGTTATCAGTTTGTTTTAGCCGCCACTAAGCCGATGATTTTTTTAGCGCCGGCTTTTTTAATTGCTGACGCCGCTTCTTTCATCGTGGCTCCGGTGGTAAAAACATCGTCAAGAATAATGATGTTTTTTTGAAATAATAATTCCGGTTTTTCCAACGCGAAACAACCGCTGACGTTAATTTCCCTTTTTTCTTTGTCTTGCAATTCTACCTGCGAAGCGGTATTTTTTGTCCTTTTCAGGATATTTTTAGCCACAGTTAAACCTGTATTTTTAGCGATTTGGTCGGCAATCAAATAAGTCTGGTTAAATCCCCGCTGTTTTTCTTTCAGCCAATGAAGGGGGATAGGGACAACTAAAAAATTTTTAAAATCCAGTTGATAAAACTTAAATAAATTTTCTAAATATTGAGTCAAAATTTCTCCCAAAGGAACGGCGGCTTGTTTGATTTTTTGATACTTCAGCAGAGTAATAAGCGAATCTAAAATTTCATCGCCGTAAAAGCCGGCCGCGGCCAAAACAAAAGGGGAGTCTTGGTGGCAAGTTTTTTTATTTTCCGGCAAACGGCGGGAACAAACCGGACAAAAGGCAGCCGTATTCATTTTGATTTTTTGGGAGCAGGAAGGACAGAGAAACGGAAAGGAATTCCCCTTCGCCACCGCTCGCTCGCCCAGCGTGTCCGTTCGCTGGCTTTCGTCGCTCGTTCTCCTCGCTTCGCTCGAAACCGCCCGCCTGCCTGCCGGCAGGCAGATTTTCCTTCGCTCCGACGGCTCGCCTTCGGCGAGACCAAGCCCGTCTGGGCTGCTGGATATTTTCTCAGACAAGCTTGGCTGGGGTTCAATTGATAGCAATCTTTTTCGGCAAATCAGACAGACAGGCGGGAAAAGAAAATCCAAAATAATTTCCCGAATTTCCGTTATTTTTTCTTTCATATTCTTTATGACGATGACAGTTTCCAATTTTTATTTCTTGTTCACTATTGTAATTCCACGATCGTGCTTTTACAATAGTAATTACTATGATTTTCCCACGATCGCGAAATTATAATAGTAAATTTAAGAACGGTGAAATTGCGGTATCGGAATAATCTGATATAATAATACAAGAATATTGCGAAATTCGTATATTCACGCGCTAACAGACGGATATTGATTTGTCTTTCGTAAATTTATGTTATTTTTTAAACCAAAAAGTTTTTTAGGCATTGATATTGGAACGAATTCAATCAAAATAGTTGAAATAACCAATTCGGACAAAAAGCCGAAACTGCGGAATTACGGTTGGCTGGAAACTTACGGTTATTTGGAAAGATTAAACGACGCCATTCAGACAAGCTCGCTTAAAATTCTGGAAAAAGACGCCGTTAAGCTCTTAAAATTTTTAATTTCTCAAATAAAACCAAAAACCAACCAGGTCGTTGCTTCGTTGCCGTCTTTTGCCGCTTTCATAACTCTTTTGGAATTGCCGATAATGCCGGACGGAGACACCGCCAAGGCCGTAATTTTCCAGGCGCGGCAATATATTCCGCTTCCGGTTTCCGAAGTAACCATTGATTGGCTGAAAGTCGGGGAAAGAGAAGATGAAGAAGGAATCAAAAAACAGCAGATTCTTTTGATCTCGGTGCCCAACGAATGCATTAAATCTTACCAATCTATTTTTAAGGCCGCCGGCTTGAAACTAGTCGCCTTAGAAATAGAAAGCTTTAGCTTGGCCAGAGCTTTAGTCGGGAGTGATCCGACGCCGACCATTTTAGTGGATATCGGCGGCCGCAGCACCAATATCGCGGTAGTTGACCAGGGATTTTGGAAATATAACGGCCGCACTGATTTTTCCAGCGGGTCATTGACCCAAGCTATCGCTTCCAGTGTCGGTATAGATATCAGGAGAGCCGAAGAATTGAAAAAAAGGCGCGGTCTTTTAGGCACCGGTGGCGAATACGAGTTATCAACACTGATGATTCCTTTCTTAGATGTTATAATTGAAGAAGTAAGACGGGTGAAAGATTTTTACGAAAAAGAATACCAAAGAAAGATTGAAAGAATAATTTTGGCCGGCGGGGGAGCGAATTTATTGGGCATTGAAGACTACTTTACCAAACGCTTGGAATTGCCGACTGTTAAAGGAGCGCCTTTTAATAGGATTTCTTATCCGCCCCAACTTGAACCGGTAGTTAAAGATATGGGAACGGGTTTGGCGGTAGCTGTCGGATTAGGAATAAGAAAATTCATTTAAATTTAAATTTTTTTTAGACATGCCCCAATATAGTAAAAACGTCGCTGAACAATTTTTAGGACCGGAAAAATTGCCAGTCGGTTGGCCTTGGCGGATGTTTCTTTTTTCTGTTATCGTTTTCGCTTTGACTTTGTTAATTTATTTTGGAATGATTTTTGGCTACAAGCCTTATCTTGAAACGGAACGGCAGTCGCTTGATAAAAAAATTAATGAAATCGGAGGCGCTGTCAGCGAAACCGACAGGGAAAATTTTATTAAATTTTATTCCCAATTGGTTAATATTCAAACTCTTTTGAATAATCATATTAGTGGTTCAAATATTTATACTTTTTTGGAAAAGAACACCAATCAAGGAGTTTATTACGAAGGAGCCAGTTTATCGGTGCCTGAACATTTTCTGCGATTGGAAGGCATCGCTCGATCATACGATAACTTAGTCCAGCAATTAGTTGTTTTTGAGCAAGCGCCGGAAATAAAAAAAGTAATTCTGGAAGAATCCCGGACCGCCGATAAAGGTGTTAGTTTTTCAATCCAGGTAACTTTCAAGCCGGAACTGCTAAGGTAATAATTTCTGTTTTAAATCCATGAAAGCTTCCACAAAAAGAATTTTAAGTATTATGGTATCAGTTTTATTATTGATCGCCGTTTTGATTATTTATGTTCAACTAATAAAACCGGTTTATTCCGACGTCCAAAAATTACGCGGTGAAATCCAGTCCCGAAATAACCTGATGGAAGAACAAAATCACGCCGTAAATCAGGTTCAAAATCTTATCAGCCAACTCCAAGAGCAAAATATCACTAAATTCCAGGAACAAATTTCTCTAGTGTTGCCGACGACCGAAAGCGTGCCCCAAGCTTTAAGCCAGTATCAAGCCATTGCCCAAGCCAGCGGTCTAAGCATTCAGTCTGTCGGTATTAATTCCTTGGCCATCAAACCGGCTGTTTCTGATACCGGATTGGCGAAGGGGATTGGAACTAACAGGTTTAAATTAAAACTTTTGGGTTCGTATGAAGCCACGAGGACTTTCTTCCAAGCGGTTGAAACTAATGTTCGTTTAGCGGATCTAGTGACTTTCAAGATAAATCGCACGGGCCAACCGGGACAGAATTTGTATCTCAATGAAATCGTGGTCGACAGCTATTATCAAGGTAATTAAAAATTTACAAAAGTATGGCCATTATTGTTGAAGAACCAAAACCGCCAAAAAATTGGGGAATTATTATCGGCATTATTATCATTATTTCTATTTTATTTTTCGGGGTTTACTTCCTTTTTTTTAAAAAACCGGTTTTTATAGAAATGGTTATTCCGGCTCCCATCCGGCAGACCCAGCAACTTTCAAAAGCTAAATTTGACCCAGCCAGTGTTTCAAACAACGAAGTTTTTAAAAGTTTGCGTCAATACAGTGTTTTGCCGACAGCCACCAGCGGACCGGGAAGAATCAATCCGTTTTTGCCATACTAACGCGACCTAAAACCATAGATTCGGATAAATTCGTAATTTCGCATCGGTATTTATTTTTATGGATGATCAAATTTTATTTCAGGAATTAGTCAAGAAAAATTTACTGACTCAAGAAATCAGCGAAAAAATTATTCGCGATGCCCGATTAGCAAAAAAATCGCCGGAGAATTTACTTTACGAACGCAATTTAGTTGATGAAACGGAAATTGCCAAAACAAAAAGCCAAATTCTCGGCATTCCTTATAAAAAATTAAATCTTGAAGAAATCAAAGACGAGCTGTTAAAGATTATTCCTGAAAACACTTCTCGCGTTTACAAGGTTTTGCCTCTTCAAAAAACAGAGGATATGTTGGTGGTGGGAATGCTCCAGCCAGACGACGCTAAAGCCCAAGAAGCGTTAAAATTCATCGCCAAACAAGAAAGAATCAGCCTTGGCGTTTACCTAATCACGCCCTCGGATTTGGAATATATTTGGCGGCGTTATTCTCCATACCAAAACGAAATTCAAGCCGCTATTAAGTCAATCAATCTTCGGCCGGAAGAAACTGGCGGTCAAAAAATTATCGGCTTGGAGGAAAGCGTTTCGGTTTCCGAAGAAGCGCCGATTATCAAAATCGTCGCCTCAACCCTGAAAGAAGCGATAGATATGAAGGCTTCGGATGTCCATATTGAGCCCCAGCGATCGCGCTTGAGAATTCGTTTTCGGATTGACGGCGCTCTCAAAGAAATCAGTTCGGTGTCTTTACAGCTTCATCAGCCGATTGTTTCTCGGGTAAAAGTTTTGGCTAATCTTAAAATAGACGAAACCCGGGTTCCTCAAGACGGCCGTTTTCGTTCCATTGTTTACGGCAAAGAAATTGATTATCGGGTTTCCACTTTTCCCACGCCCACCGGAGAAAAAGTGGCTATTCGCATTCTTGATTCTTCGGTCGGTTTGAAAGGATTGGGAGAATTGGGTTTGATTGGCAACAGTTTGGAAATCGTCAAAGAAGGAATTAAAAAACCTTACGGAATGATTTTAATCACCGGGCCGACAGGTTCGGGCAAAACCACCACCTTATACGGCATTATGCAGGAATTGAACAAAGAAGATGTTAATATCGTGAGCTTGGAGGATCCGGTTGAATATTTTATTGACGGCCTAAATCAATC
>JBBTRS010000015.1:0-16011 GCA_038065115.1 Patescibacteria group bacterium | reverse complement strand
CATTGTTGTTCAAATTATGTTCCGAACGCAATTGATCAATAGCCGCCACTTTTGTCCGCCATTCTTCATCTAACCGCAAAAAAGAATCAACCAGTTTAGGGTCGGCTTTCTTTTTAGCAATTCCTTCTTTGACTGCCTCGGCATTTTCACGAATAAATTTAACATCAAGCATAGTTTGTGTTTTATTGAAAATTAATAAATTTAATCTTTTCCTTTTAACATCGGAAAAGCAATAATTTCCCTGATTGAATGGCTGTCGGTTAACAACGCCACCAGCCTGTCAATCCCTATTCCCAAGCCAGCCGCCGGCGGCATTCCGTATTCCATGGCTTCCAGGAAATCTTGGTCTACCCGGGAAAGCTCTTCGTCGCCGGCTAAATGTTTTTTTTCTTGTTTTTCAAGCCGCTGGCGTTGTTCCTCGGGGTTGTTTAATTCGGAATAACCGTTGATTAATTCCCAGCCGTTGACTATTAATTGAAAACGCTCAACCAATTGGGGATTTTGAGAACAAGATTTGGCCAGAGGAGAAATAGCTAATGGATAATCGGTAATAAAAGTGGGATTTTTAAGTTTAGGACAAATTTCTTTTTTAAAAATCTCGGCGGCTTCATCGGCGTTTAAATTGCCAAGACAGTCCCGTTTAGCGGGGTTGATGAATTTTTTCAGGGCTTCGTCAAAAGTGAATGTTTGCCACGGATGATTGAAAGCCGATGATTTTAATTTAAGATTCTTGACCAGCTTTAATAAAATTTTTTGAATAAACTTCATCAAAGATTGATAATTTTGATAAGCCCAGTAAAGTTCAAGCATCGTGAATTCGGGGTAATGCTCTCTGTCAATTCCTTCATTTCGGAAATTTTTGCCAATCTCAAAAATTTTTTCAAAACCAGCCACCAATAATCTTTTTAGATACAATTCCGGAGCAATTCTTAAAAAGACATCTTCTTCCAGGGCTTCCCAGCGGCTTTTGAACGGTTTGGCTTTGGCTCCGCCGGGCAGGGGCTGAAGAATAGGCGTTTCCACTTCCGAAAAACCTTCATTTTGAAGCAATTGGCGAAGGCCGGCGATAATTTCCGAACGTTTTTGAATTTTAATTTTAACTTCGGGATTCAAAATTAAATCCAGGTAGCGGCGGCGAAAGCGTTCCTCGGCGTCTTTAAGGCCAAACCATTCCGCCGGCAACGGCCTTAGGCTTTTACTGATGATTCTACAAGAACCGACTGCCAAGCTTTTTTCTCCTCTTTTGGTTTTGAAGAGCTTGCCTTGGACTTCAACGAAATCGCCGGTGTCGGAAGTTTCCTTGATTAATTTTAATTGCTTGACCTGTTTTTCGTTAAAAACCAATTGCAATCTTCCGGTTTCATCTTCCAGGTCGGCAAAAATTATCCTGCCCTGATCGCGCCAAGCTCGAAGTCGGCCGGTCAGAAATAATTTTTTTCCGCTTTTTTGCCACTGGCTGAAATTTTTTAAAACCTCGGCCAAAGAAGCCGTCCGTTTTACCAGGGAAGGGTAGGGATTAATTTTCTCATCTTTCAGCTTGGCTAATTTTTTTTGTCTTTCTTTGATAATATCTTCTAACATAAATTATTAGTGGCTAGTGGCTAATTTTATTCTATTTTTATAATTCTATATTCAACTAAGCCGACAGGGGTTTTGACTTTAACGGTTTCGCCGATTTTTTTGCCCAAGAAAGCCTTACCAAGAGGCGATTCGTTAGAAATCAGACCTTTGTTCGGCTGGCTATCTTGGGGGCCGACAATCGTATAGTCAAAAACCCGATCGCCTTTTTGAACTTTAATAATAGAACCGATTTCAATTATTTGACCGCCTTTTGGTTTATGGATTATTGTAGCTTGCCGGATTAAATCATCCAATTGGCTAATCCGGTGTTCCAGTAATATCTGGGACTCCCTGGCGCTAAAGAATTCAGAATTTTCGGAAAGGTCGCCTAATTCCTTGGCTTGTTTTAAGCGTTCGGTTATTTCTCTCCGGGTAATGGTTTTTAAATCAACCAATTCTTTTTTTAATTCGGCTAGCCGTTCTTTGGTTAAATAAACATTGTTCATAATATTATTAACTTATAACTAAAAACTTAAAATAATTTTTATTTTTATTTCGGGTTTTTAGTCGTTAGTTGTTTTAATTCGGTTATCATAATACCACCTGAAAACATCTTTAGCTATAGGTATGGCATTTAGGCTTCCTTCGCGGGCGTTTTCCACTAAAATCAAGATAGCTATCTTGGGTTGGGGAACCGGGCCGTAGCCGACGAACAAAGCGTTAGTTTTGGTATTGTAGTTGATTTGGGCGGTTCCTGTTTTGGCGGCGACCACGAAAGGCAGGTCTTTTAGAAAGTAAGCGGTGCCGTATGGTTTTTGGGTTGCCTCAATCATTCCTTTCTCTGCTTCAGAAAGAAATTCTTTTAAATTGGCAAGGTCTTTTAGTATTTTCGGTTCGGTTTTCGCTATCCTGGGTTCGTATATTTTATCACCATTGGCGATAGCCGTAATGTAATTAAGCAGTTGCAAGGGAGTAAGTAAAAGATCGCCTTGGCCGATACTCGTATTATAGGTGTCGCCTAATCGCCAATCGGAAGAAGGCGCGGGCAGGAAACCTTCTTTTTCGCCGGGTAAATCAATATTGGTTAGTTTGCCTAAACCGAAACGTTGCCAATACTCTTTAAGTTTGCTGATGCCCAAGCCTGAAACATCTTCCCAGCCTCCGCCGAGAGCGTAAAAATAAATATTGGAAGAACGAGCTAAGGCTGAATAAAAATTGACCCAGCCATGAGGTTTCCAGTCCAAAAAAATACTCGGCTTGTCAGGATTATAAGGATTGGGAATTTCAATGTGGCCGGCGGAAAAAATTTCTTTTTTCGTGTCAATGATTTTTTCGTTGAGCGCGGCGACGGCTACCAGGGGTTTAATGGTTGACCCCGGCGCGTAAAGACCGGTAATCGCCCGATTAAAAAGCGGTTGCGTTGATTGATTGAGAAAATCGGCAATCCGAGCGCCGTTGAAACTGGGCAAGCTGATTAAAGCCAAAATTTCGCCGTTTGAAGGATTAATCGCCAAACCCACTCCGGTATCCCGACCCAATTCTTCCAGGCCTTGCTTCAAGCGATTAAAAAAATAATTTTGGAAATCGGCGTCAATAAATGTTTTTAAAAACTGACCCGCTTTTGGATATTTGGTTAAATTTTCAGCTAATATTTTGCCTTGAACATTTTGGAAACTGACTGTTTTTCCGTTTTCTCCTCTTAATTGATTATCATAGAAGATTTCTAAGCCGCTCTTGCCGATTAGGTCGTTGCTCGCTAAATTCGGATTGGTGATAAGGTCGTTTTTGGCGACTAAGCCGATATAGCCTAAAAGATGGCTAAACGCTTCAGATTCCTGATAATCCCTTTGCCAATCGTTTTCTATTTGCAGGCCCGCCAAGTTAGCGCTCTGGGAAGCTACGGCTTTGTTCTGGGGCAAATCCCGAACCAGTAGAATTCTATTAGAAAATTCTAAATCAATTTCTTTAATGTTTTTTTGAATAGTTTCGGATTCTAAGCCCAGAACTTCGGCAATTCTAGTTATCGCCGCTTTTTTTTCGGCTGTTTCTTTGGGCAGTTGCGAAGGCACCAGAACAGCGTTAAAAACCGGTTTGTTTTTTACCAAAGGCTTGCCGTAGCGGTCAAGAATTATTCCTCTTTCGGCTTTGGAAACAGCAACTTCGCTGATATTGGCTATGGCGCGTTGGCTATAGAAATTTCTTTTGAAGACGTTTAAGAAAAAAAGACGACCGACGCTGACCAAGACCATCAGGGCGATAGCCAGAAAACAAATTTTAAATACGCCGGGCTTAACCGGCACTTCTAACAAATCTTCCACTACCGCTTTGTCAGCCAAAATATCTTCAAGATTTAATTCTTGTTTTTTCATCGCGATAAAAACTTTTAACCATAAAAAGCGTTATAAGTCCAAAGGTCAGATTATAAATCAACTCGGCGATAATAGCCGGGGGATTAGCGAAAAGATAGCGGAAATTGACTGTTAAGTAAAATCCCAAAGTCCCCAACCCAATAAGAATCAAGAAATCAAAAAAAACATTGCCGGTTAATTTTTTTTTAAAAAATAGGGCTAAAAATCCCAAGCTTCCCAAAACCAAAACCTCCTTTGACCAATAGGGCAGAAAGACAGCCGATAATAAAATAATCATAAAAACCAAGACCAAGAATTCCGGTATTTTTTTTCCCGAAACGACGCTTCCGAGAATAATCAGTAATATTAAATTAGGATTGATTTTCCCCAAGCTTAGAAAATGACTGGTTTGTAAAATAAAAACCAAAATAATAAGAAAAATCCAAACTAATATTTTAATCAATTCTTTCATAATCAGTAATAATAAAAACCTTTTTTAACTGATTCGGATCATAATCGGTTTTTAATTTCGCTTGCCAGAGAGAAGCGGTGGGTTGAGAAATTGCATCGCTCACTTTGCCCACCAGAAGATTCAGGGGCAAATCAGGAGAAACGCTTAAAACGTCATCACCCGGATTTATCTTGGCGTTAGCTGGTATAAATTCCAATTTTGGCTGGCGTCCGCCAACCAAAAGGGCTTCAATGCCCAATGGGCCGACTTTAACCGCGCTTCGCCAATCAGGGGAAAAAATCGTTTCAACTTCGCTGATATTGGCTTTTGTCTTGATAATTTTTCCTAAAAGATAATGTTCGGCCGCTAAAACCGGCCAGCCAATTTTTATTCCGGTTTTAAAACCAGCGTCAATAATCAAGCTTTGGTTGTCGTTAAAAGGATAACGCGAATAAACTTGGGCGGTAAGATAAGGCTGGCTATTGAGATTTAATTTATTTGTCAGCTCCTTAATTTCTTGGCGCAAGCCCTGATTTTCTAAATGCAATTCGGTTAGAGACTGGTTGGGATTTTTAAGTTTGTCCAGACCGATAAAAATATTTCTTTGGTAGAAATAAATTCCCAATAAAGCCGATAAGAGTATAAAAAATAAAATATATTTTTTTGGCATTATGAAAACAACGAATCTCGGTATTGGTCAAAATTTTCGGCTATTAAGCCAGTTCCTCTAACCAGGCAAGCCAAGGGATCGTCAACGATTTGGACATTTACGGCTATCTCTTTTCGGAAAAATTCGTCAATTCCTCTTAATAAACTGCCGCCGCCGCAAAGATAAATGCCGTTTTTGTAAATATCGCCTACCAGTTCGGCCGGCGCCGCTTCAATCACTTTTTTTATGGTTTCTTGTAAAGCTCTAAGGGAACGATGAATTGCCGATCTGACTTGGCTGTCTTTAACGATAA
Source organism: Patescibacteria group bacterium (assembly GCA_038065115.1). Taxonomy (GTDB): domain Bacteria; phylum Patescibacteriota; class Minisyncoccia; order UBA6257; family MFKM01; genus MFKM01. Next base: position 10,690 of record JBBTRS010000015.1, on the reverse strand, counting down.
TTTCTTTAGGCAAGCCGCTTGATATGTCGCGGCCGCGAGCCACGACTTCCAATTTTTCCGATTGAGGAATGGCTGAACCGACGCCGATTTTTATTTCTTCGGCGGTTGGCCCCCCGATCATTAATTTGAACTCATCGCGAACAAATTTAATGATGTCTTCGTCAAGTTGGTCGCCTGCTATTTTTAAACGTTCGGAGACCACCAGTCCGTTGATTGAAAGAATGGCCACTCCGGTTACCCCCGCCCCAATATCTATTATCAGTCGGGCGCTGGGTTCGTTAATTTCCAAACGGGAACCCAAGGCCGCCGCTATCGGCTGGGGCACCAGGAAAACACTGCTGGCTCCGGCATTTTTGAAAATATCTTCCACGGATTTTTGCTCCACTTCCGTTAAATTAGTGGGGACGCTGGCGATAATTCTGGTGGCCAAAGACCAGGGCGTGGTTTTGCTTAAAAATCGGCGAATCATTTCTTGGGCGATATCAAAATCAGAAATAACTCCGTTGACCAGCGGTTTGATGGCGCTGATGTGGACGGGAGTCCGGCTAAACATTTTTTTGGCTTCATGGCCGACGGAAATCACCCGGTTAGTGCGATTATTAAAAGCAACGATTGACGGTTCGTTCAAAACGATGCCTTTATTGGCTAAATAAACGCGGGTATTGGCCGTTCCCAAATCAATGCCGATGTTTTTTTGAAAAATACTCATAAAAATATAAAATGAAAAAATTTAGTATTTTGCTTTTAGTTAAATATTTTCAGATTTTTTAATTATTCTTTATTTTATTTATTATTTCTTCTAAGTCCAGCATTTCTATTTTTTCTCGCCCCCTTTTTTTAATTTCAATTTTTTCAGCGATAAGGGTTTTTTCGCTGACTACTAATCGCCAGGGAATACCGATAAGATCAGCGTCGGTAAATTTTTCGCCGGGGCTGGCTTCACGATCATCAAACAAAACTTCAATATTAGCTTTCTGAAGAGCCTCATAAACCTTTTCGGCTTCTTTGACTTCTCCCAAACTGATTAAATGAACTTTAAAAGGAGCCACCGATTCCGGCCAAATAATTCCCGCTTCGTCATGACAAAGTTCAACAATAGTTCCCAAAGAACGCGGCAAGCCAATACCGTAACAGCCCATAATCACCAATTTCTTTTCGCCTTTTTCATCTTTCACGGACAGATTAAAAGGAGCGCTGTATTTTGTCCCCAGTTTGAAAATATTTCCCACCTCAATTGCTTTTTCCTGGCGGAAATCTTTCCCTTCGCAACCCTGACAATTTTCAATTTCGGCTTTAATTTCTTTGTTGATGGCCAAACCGCATTTATTGCAGATATAAATTATATCCTCGCCGGCCGGAGCCACCGTTTGAAACTCGTGGGAATATTTAGAGAAAGAACCGCCGGAAGCATAAGTGACAAAAGTTTTATCGCCGATACCCATTCTGTCAAAAATTTTTTTATAAGCTCCCATCGCCTTTTGGTAATATTCATCAAGATCTTCCTGGGACAAATGGAAAGAATAAAGGTCTTTCATGATAAACTCTCGGGCGCGAATAAGGCCCGATTTGGCGCGTAATTCCATGCGGAATTTGTTCTGGAACTGGTAAATATAGAGTGGCAGATCTTTGTAGGAACTGATTAATTTGCCGACTAACGGAGAGATTACTTCTTCGTGGGTCGGCCCTAAAGCGAATTCTCGGTCGCTTTTATCTTCAACTTTATATAAATCATCCATTGTTTCCCAGCGTCCGGTGGTTAGCCAGTTTTCTTTGGGTTGCAATGACGGCATAAAAATTTCCTGACCGCCGATGGCGTTTATTTCTTCGCGGATGATATTCTCAATTTTTTTCATCACCATCCAGCCCAGCGGCATAAAGGTATAAACGCCGGCCATTAATTTATCAATAAAATTAGCCCGAATTAAAAAACGGGCGTTTAAAGAAGTCTCGTCTCTGGGATATTCTTTCTGGGTTTTAAAAAATAATTTTGACTGACGCATTTCTCTATTTTACTCCTTTAACTTCGTTCAGGGCAAGCCCTTTGATAAATTTCGGGTGAACAAAAAAACTGCCGAAGAGACGTTTTATTGGCTTCGCAACCAACCCGTTGAGTATAAAAAAAGGGGCTACTATGCAAGTAGCCCCCATAATACTCCGGTATGTTATGCGCAAAATATATGCGAATCGCAATTCATCGATTGTTTTGAACAATCAATTGTAAGCTTATGAGGCTTATGGATTCGCGCATTTCTTCCTCCTTTCGTTATTGGCCTCCAAACTCCGGTATGTTATGCGCAAAATATATGCGAATCGCAATTCATCGATTGTTTTGAACAATCAATTGTAAGCTTATGAGGCTTATGGATTCGCGCATTTCTTCCTCCTTTCGTTATTGGCCTCCAAACAATGGAGATTTTTTAGGCAACATACCCATACTTTTTCAAAGTGCAATTTACAAATTTCTTTGTGCTTTAAGCATAGCATACTACCAGGCTTTTGTCAACTACACGCGGAGCTCTTGCGGATAACCGAATTTCAGCTATTCATCCTGTTCCGTTGCCCATTATTCCCTTGCCGTTTAAATAGTCATTCCTCCCACTTGGCGATTTTTGATTTAACCTCCCATTATTTGGACATATTTAGACCCGTGGATTAGAAGAATATAAAACAAGAACTTGAATTTTCGGGCATTTTGCAACTGACGCAATTAGTTTCTTTGTGAGATTTTTTCTTTAATTTTTTCAGCAATATTAACTATTAAATCGTGCCAATCCTCTATCTGATGAAATATGGGTTGGAACCCTTCTTCTAACCTATGTCCTAAAAGATTTGCGTGACAATTACCACGAATTTTTTTGTCTGCACTTAGCCAATTGTTGTCTATTTTTGAACCGTTATGAATAAAGCAATTCCTCGTTGCTTTTGCCAAACTCAATTCTTTGATTTCATCTTTTGAAACCCCGATTTGTTCCCGAAGGAAATTACTAAGGTTATTAAAACGACTAGCCCTAAATTCTTTTTTTTGAAATCCTGATTTCTTACAGAAGACCTTACAGAAAGAAAAATGAATTCCTAAATTTTGGGGTGACAACAATATTTCCGATGCTTTGTCTGATAATTCTTCTAATAACGAAAATAACGTTTGTAGATGGTCTAGGGCAAAATTTATATCCCGAGACGCCAAGATAGAAATAAGATCGTTGATTTCATATTTATGGTGTGGTTTTTTTGAAGCAGGCAACTTAAGTGTAACCTCCCATTTTTTTACTGCTTCGCGTTGCCACCGCTCAAGACTAATAACTGTGGCAGTGCCGTGGCTCTCGGTGCTTAAATAATTGATTAAATCTTCGTGAGTTCTATTTAGTGTTTCTGGGTCTTCAGGTAAGTGCTTAATATAGTCATGATAATACCAGATAGCCATATAAAGGGCTTTCCACTCGTCCTCGCTTTTATAAATTCTCTCAAGAATGTATTTGATATTGTCCGGAATATCCATAAGCGTTTTGACGATGTCGCCACGAAAAAAACTTACCGGAAAAGATTACCTAAATATTGTTTTTCTAAAAGAGGAATATCAATTAATCTAGAAAGAGACTCAACTACCCCAAGTTTTGCAAACGTAGCCATTCCCACCAAACAGCTATTTGTCTCCAGAAAAACAGGACCACCAGAATTTCCCTGATCAATTTTAGCAGAGGTAACTATATAGGCATCATCAAAAGCACTTATAATTCCTTCGGTTGCTGTTATGCCAGCACTGATGGAAGGAAAACCCAAAACAATTAATTTTTTTCCAAGTTTAAAATAATCACTCACACATATTCTAGGACGAATTCCGTTTGCTAAAACCAGAGAAGAATTTTCTCTTACGGTTATTAAATCCTTTTCGACTCTTTCTCTTAGCCGTAAAAATCCAAAATCTATATTAGTCATAACACTTTTAGAAATCGAAGTAGGGTTGTATATTTCGGCGGCGTAACTAGCAAGTTGCCCTTCTTCGGTTTCTGACGGCCAAGATACTACGCAAGGATATTTTCCTAAACCGGGATAGCTGTTTTGATCTGGATTAGAGTAAGAATTTTCTAAAACGTGATTGTTAGTTAAAATGTAGGTTGTTTTTCTGCCGTCTAGTGTAGTGCCGAAACCTATGACTATACCCGAGGCACTGATAATACCTTCATTGCCAGGAGGTGTAAGACAGGTTAATGCAACAAGAAAATTAATACCATATTCGATTATTGATTCAGTATTGTTGACATAACTGTTTGTGGGTTGCTGGACCGAAGACGTATTCTCATTTCTAGTTTGCGACAAGGTTAATTTACTCACGTAACCATTTTTTTCTATGTCGTTCACTTTCCACGTTGTCATTATCCATTCAGGCATCTCATCAACACTTTTATATGGCAATTCAATGGCGAAGTTCGGTTCATATTGGTTAATCACGGCACAATCTAAAGATGGACATTCGCGAATGTTTGTCGAATTTTTCGTATAAAAGATTGTCTTCGCAAAAGCCTCTTCTGTAATTTCCTCGCCATCGATTGGTGGTACAGGAGTAATATCAAAGATAAGCTTATAAGTAAGGGCACTAGTAACTAAAATGACCGCTGCGGCTATAGTTAATTTGAACCAGTCTTGTTTTAACCAATTAACCATTTTTCTTTATATTTCTCAATTTTTTCTTTCATGGATTTATTTTATTTCTCTATTTGCTTTATTTCTTTAATGTATTTTTTCCTTGCGTATAAAAATCCGATAATAAAACCAATTGCTCCAGAAAATTCTTTGAATTTAGACAATCCTAATAAAGCACGAAGTATATCTAATATTATTCCTATTCCTATCCAAAGCAAAAGAAACCTTCCTAATGCTTTCAAATATATTTTACTCTTCTTTTTCATAAATTTCCCTATAATTTATAGCATTATATTATTTTTCTTTAAGCTAGTTTATGATTTTTATTTTTCCAATCCGTTATTTTTAAGGCAGTTTTGATAATTTATTTCTCCGTTTTGTGTCCACCCAATAAGACTAATATCATAACACCTTTTTCTAATTTGTGTCGGTCGCCATTCATACCAATAAAAAGCACCAGCGATAGAAATAACAAAGATAGCCAATAATCCGATTTTAAACCAATTTTCTTTGAGCCAGGTTTTCATATAATTATGGCATTACATCGCAATAGTGTCTTATTATGACTCTCCATGGCATTACAATATTTGTGCAAGTCAAATTTGCATAAGAAATAAATCCAATATAGCTAAGGATTAATAATATAACCGACAAAAAAAGAACTTTTTTAATTTTTTCTTTCATAAACAATGATTGGAAATTAGAAATTTCTACAGCAACCCTTTTATGTCTTTAATCGTCACGAAAATCATTAGAATTAAAAGGAGGCCGAAACTTATGCCGTTAATCAATCCCTTAATTTTAGCCGGTATTGGCGAACCTTTTATTTTTTCAATTAAAATAAAAAGCAGATGACCGCCGTCAAGGGCCGGAAAAGGAAGAGCGTTAAACACCGCGAAACCCAAAGAAATAAAAGCCATAATCTGGAGAAAATAAGCGAAACTAATTTTGCCAATTTGACCCGCCAAAGCCACAACCCCTATTGGTCCGGTTAAGGCGTCAAGAACGGCCGGTTTTGTGAAAGCCTGCGTCGCTAACCGATAAATGCCCAAAAAAGACAAACCGATAACCTGGCCGGTGGTTTTAAAGGCTTCAATCAAGCTTTGACCGAATGGTTTAGCTGGAATTCCGGCGTCAACAATGGCAATGCCCAACGATCCTTCGCCCTCTGGCGGAGTTTTCCTGCTCATCGCTTGAAAATTTATTGTTTCGCCGGCTCGGCTTATTTTCAAAGTTAAAATTTCTCCCCGGTAGCGATTAACGAATTCTATAAACATTTGGCCCGAGAAAGGAGTAGCTAAGGTTTCTTTTGAAGAATTTACTGAAATAATCGCGTCATTTTTTTGAATTCCGGCTAAAGCGGCCGGTGAATTTGGAGCTAAATCACTGACGATTACCAGCGGCTTGCTGCCGATCATAAAAACTAAACTGAAAAAAAGCCATCCCAAGAAAACATTAGCAATAATGCCTCCGGCTAAAATCAATGCTCGTCGGTTGGCTGGTTGGCGGTTAAAACTTTCTTCGTTAATTTTATTAAAACCGCCCAAGGGTAGCCAGTTAAAGCTGTATTCAGTTTCGCCGATTTTTTTTGCCCAAATTCTTGGCGGAAAACCAAAGCCGAATTCTTCCACTTTGACGCCGGAAATTTTAGCTAACCAAAAATGCCCCAGTTCGTGAAGAAGCAAAATCACCGAAATAAAAATTATGGCTAAAAAAATGGTCATATTTATACAAAATTTATCATAAAATTATTTTTTTGTCGCTGTTATTTGATTTTATTATATCGTTAAAACGGCAAAAGATTATTGCCGGTCATTTCTTTCGGCTGGGGGATTCCTAATAAATTCAAAATTGTGGGAGCGACATCGGCCAGGGTGCCGAGATTTCTGGTTTCCGCTTTTTGGGTTTCAGTTTCGCTTTTAATTTGTTCGTATCCTTTGCCAATTAAATAAAACGGCACGGGGTTGGAATCGTGCTTTGTTTCCATCAAGCCAGTTAAGGGGTCGAGCATTCTTTCAATATTTCCATGGTCGGAGGTGATAATCATTACGGTATCGGGTTGCGCCAGCACCGTCTTTAAAAGACGGCCGATTTCTTGGTCAATAACTTCAATAGTTTTCAAAGCGGCTTCGTAGTTTCCAGTGTGGCCGATAATATCGGAATTAGCGTAATTTACTAAAATAAAATCATAAATATTTTCGTTGATAGAATTAATAACCCGGTCGGTGACGGTTTTAGCCATCATTTCCGGAACTTGGTCGTAGCGCGAAACGTTAAGGGAGGGAACAAGAACGCGGTATTCGTTTGGAAACGGTTCTTTGCGATAACCATTAAAGAAAAAAGTTATATGGGCGTATTTTTCGGTTTCCGCGATTCTGATTTGTAATTTGTTATGGTCGGTTAAAACTTTGCCCAAAGGTTCATTAATTGGCTCCGGCGGGGAAATTATGGGCAGGTTGAATTTTTCATCGTATTTGGTCATCGTGGTCAAATAAAGATTGGAAAATTTTTTAACGGGAAAATTTGGAAAATCGGGTTCAGCGAAAGCGGCTACGATTTGACGCGGGCTTTCTTCCCGAAAATCAAAAAAGACAACCGCGTCGCCATCTTGAATAGCGTGGGGCGAACCGACAATGCTCGGCTCAACAAAGGCATCGTTAAGATTTCGGTCGTAGGCTTCATTTAATATTGCTTGATAACCGGCCATTATTTTTCCTTCGCCGATTAATGTTTTATAGGCTTTTTCGGTCCGGTCCCAATGCAGGGCGCGGTCCATGGCGTAAAATCGGCCGGAAAGACTGGCTAAAACTCCTCGGTTTTTTTCTTTGATGGCCTCTTCCAGTTTCTGGATAAGGTCGGACGCGGATTTTGGCGGGCTGTCGCGGCCGTCGGTAAAAAGTTGAAAATAAATCCGGTCAAAATCTTCCCGTTTAGCTAATTCCAAAAGAGCGGTTATGTGTTCAAAAGAGGAATGAACATTGCCGGCGCTCAAAAGGCCGACAAAATGGACGCTGGAATTATTTTTTTTGGCGTGAACGAAAGCATTTTTTAAAATTTGATTTTGGAAAAAACTGCCGTCTTTTATGGTCAACGAAATTCTGGGAAAATGCTGGTAAATAATTTTTCCGGCGCCGATGGTAAGATGACCGACTTCGCTGTTTCCTTCTTCCCCCCAAGGCAGCCCTATGGCGATACCGGAAGATTGGAGGCAACCAATGGGGAATCTTCTTTTTATTTCTTGGATGTTTTTTGGCTTAACGGCATAAATAGGATTGCTTTGATCGTGGCCCCCGATTCCCCAGCCGTCTAAAATTACTAAAAGCGCTGTTTTTTTCATAGGATTTGAATTATGGATTTTGAAGTAATCCGCGGGTTTTAAAATTTACGCTTCACGAATTAAGAAGCATTAAGAATATCAATGTCGTCTTGGAAAAGCTTGGCTTGTTCAATTACTTTTTTTCCGTAAACATTGGTGCAGACATAACGATTCCATCTTGAACCGCAATAGTATTTAGCCGCGGCAATTTTTTCATTATTCGCCGCTCCGGCGTCTTTCAAATACAACGCCGTGGCTATAAAAGCATCGGTATTATTCCAGGGATTAGGGGGATTGTTGCCGGTGACTTTAGCCACCCTTTCTTTAAAAAGAACCCAGGTTGAAGGAATAAATTGAGCCGGGCCCATGGCCCCGCCGTAAGCTCCGTCGGCATTGGGACAGGAGACTTTTATCGCGCCGGTTTCAAGATTCTTTTCTAAGCCCAAATCTTTAATGATATTTAAAAATGCGGGAATATCTCGGGTGGGGTGCATCGCTGTTTTGTAAACGCATTGGCCGACGTTGCTACCCAAAGCCGATTCTCTGTCCAAAACAGCCAAGATAAGAGCGGCTCTGACGCCGGTGGCTTGTTCCGCGAATTTAGCCAATTCATAGGCTTTTTCAAAGTTTAGTTCTCCGCCACCGAGCAATTGGAAAATTTGCGTTCTGATTTCCGCGGCCGTTTTTTTAGTCTCGGCTACTAATTTTTGATATTCCGATTCTTTCCCTTTGGTGATTTTTAGGATTTCGTTTTTTTGAGTTTGGGTTTTTTGGATGTTTTGTTTTTGGCTGGCCTGATGATTCTTGAGCGCTTCGGCATCGGCTTTTTCTATGACCAATTGTTCTTTCTGGTCCACAAATTCGTTTTTTAATTGAACTATTTTATTCAAGGTTGCCCGAAGATTATCCTGAATAAACATCAAGTCATTGAGATCGCCGAAAAAATCAGAAAGATTGGAATTGGCAAGAAAAACCTCCATTAAACTTTTATCTTCATTTTCGTAAAGATCCTGGAGCACTTGAGACAGGGCTTCTTTGTTAAAGCCGATATTTTTTTCAGATAGAGCGATTTTTGACTGGGTTTCGTTAATTTCCTGGTTGAGTTTTTCTAAGCCTAAATTAACGGATTTGATTTGAAGATTAAGCTTGGCGATTCGGGATTCCAGTGTTTTAATTTCGTTTTTAAGGGTCTGCCCTTGTTTTTGATATTGGGATATGGTGTTTTCGTAATCGGTGATTTGTTTTTCCAGTTCCGTCAGTTGATTTTCCAACTGTTTTCTTTCTTCGTCGGCTTGAATGTTTTGAGCCGCGAAAATCAGCGAGGGGAACTTATAAACCGGAGCGTAAACGAAAGCAAAAAGGAAAAAATTAATCGCTGTTAAAACGATAACCGATTTAATGATTAAAGTTGCGGGAAAACGAAATTGACGGTAATAAAAAAGATTAAGAATCGCTGGTTTTTTGTTTCGGACATCGCGCATAGAATAAAACCGAACTATCTATTTTTTATTTAATTTATTTGCTTAATTGGCAAAAATAAGCAGGGAGTAAGAAAAATTGAGACAGCTTTTAGTGAGTTTATTTTGCCGGAGTTTCTTTGGAAGCGGGGGTTTCTTCGGGAGCGGCTTCTGCCGGCGTTGTTTCGGCGATTATTTCTTCTTCAACTTTGGCTTCAACGACGCTAGTGATTATAGTTTCAGGGTTGATGAAAATCTTGGTTTTGTCGCTGATTTTCAAGTCTTTGACCGCGATATTTTTTCCGATTTCATCAAGAGGGGTTAAATCAACTTGAAGATGATGGGGAAGATCTTGGGGCAGAGCTTCAACTTCAATTTCTTTAAGGGTTTTGATTAAAATACCGCCAAATGTTTTTACGGCCGGCGCTTCGCCAACAAATTCAATCGGAATATAAACGCGAATTTTTTCAGTAAGTTTTATTTGATAAAAATCAATGCTTAATACTTTTTCGGAAAGGGAATCGGTTTTTACATCGTGAATCATAACCGGTATGGTTTTTTTATCCTCGGTTACTAGATTGACGATGGTGCTCTCGCCGGCTTCTTTAAAAATCTTTTGGAATTCTTTAGCCGAAAGAGTTAAGTGTTGATTTTTTGTTCCGTGTCCGTAAAGTTCGGCCGGAATCAGGCCTTCTTCTCGGAGGCTTTCCACTTTTTTACCTAAGACATTTCTAGTTTGAACTTTGAGTTCCATATATTAATTAATAGATAGTTTTACGAAATACGAATTAGCGCGAATCCGTAAATTATTTTTTATTTTTTGCTTTTCGCTCTTTTTTGATTTTTGGCTTGGCTTGGGCTTTTCGGGTTTTGAATCTTTCCACTCTTCCGGTCGCGTCAATTAACTTTTTTTCTCCGGTATAGAAAGGATGGCAAGCGCTGCAAATTTCAACGTTGATTTCGGTTTTGGTCGCGCCGACGGTAAAAATTTTTCCGCAGCTGCATTTTGTTTTAGCTTCGGGATAATATTGTGGATGAATATCTTTCATAGTATTTTTTATAAAATAAAAATTAATGCGAACTTATTAATTTGCGCGCCCGCGAAGATTCGCATCTCGCAAATATTAGCATCGTTTTTTTTTCTTGACAAGCTCTTTTAAAAACCTATACTTGATTAAGTAAAGACAGCGACAGCCCTTTGATAATGAAATAAAAAAAGAGTTAAATAATTTTTTGGTTGTCCTAGTATATTTTTTTTGAGAGTTTGATCCTAGCTCAG
>JBBTRS010000014.1:0-15401 GCA_038065115.1 Patescibacteria group bacterium | reverse complement strand
GTAATTCCGCCACAACAGCTTCGGTGATCAAAAGCAGTGAAGCGATTGAAACGGCATTTTGGAGAGCCAGTCGGGTTACTTTAGCCGGATCAATAACACCGGATTTCAAAAGATTTTCAAACTGACCGGTGGCGGCGTTAAAACCAAAATCATTTTCGCCTTCTTTTACTTTGTTTAAAACAACCGCGCCGTTGTAGCCGGCGTTTTCGGCGATTTGCTTGAGGGGAGCGTAAAGGCCTTCCAAGATTATTTTGGCGCCGACAATCTCCGCTAATTGGCTCTTGTCGTATTTGTCTATCAGGGTTTCAACCGCTTTAGCGGTTCTGATTAAAGCCACGCCACCGCCGGGAACGATTCCTTCGTCAATGGCGGCTTTGGTAGCGGCAACCGCGTCTTCAATTCGGTGTTGTTTTTCTTTTTGCGCCACTTCGGTGGCCGCTCCAACCTTGATAACGGCAACGCCGCCGGAAAGTTTGCCCAATCTTTCTTGAAGGTGTCCGCGGTCAAATTCGGAATCGGTTTTTTGAATTTGAGCCTTGATCTGGGCAACTCTTTTTTCAATTTCCGTTTTTTCTCCTTTGCCGCCGACAATGGTCGTATTGTCTTTGTTGGCCACAACCCGATGAGCCTGGCCCAAAGCGATTAAGTCGGTGTTTTCCAGTTTTCGGCCGATTTCTTCGGAAATAAATTCGGCGCCGGTAACCGTGGCGATATCCTGAAGCATTTCTTTTTTTCGATCGCCGAATCCCGGTGTTTTCACGCCTAAAACATTAAAGATACCCCGAATTTTATTGACAACTAAAGTGGCCAAGGCTTCGCCATCAATATCATCGGCGATAATCACCAAGTCTTTTTTACCGGCTTGGACAAGTTTTTCCAAAAGAGGCAAAAGGGAGCTGATGGTTGAAATTTTCTGGTCAGTTACCAAAATATAAGGATTTTCCAAAACCGTTTCCATTCGTTCGGTGTTTGTAACCATATAAGGAGAAATATAACCGCGGTCAAATTGCAAGCCCTCCACTAACTCTTTGGAAAGTCCGAGGGTTTGGGATTCTTCAACAGTGACCACGCCGTCTTTGCCCACTTGGTTAATGACGTCGGCGATTAATTTTCCTATTTCTTCATCGCGGGCGGAAATGGTTGCCACTTGAATGGTTTCTTCTTTGTTGGTTATTTTTTGAGAAATACTTTTCAGGGACGATAAAACTTCTTCGTAGGCTTTTTCTATGCCTCGGCGCATAGCAATCGGGTCTACGCCGGAAGTAACGTTTTTAAACCCTTCATTGATAAAGACTTGAGCCAAAAGGGTGGCGGTGGTGGTTCCGTCGCCGGCGACATCATTGGTTTTAGAAGCCACTTCTTTAACCAGTTCGGCTCCGAGATTTTCAATTTTGTCTTGCAGTTCAATTTCTTTAGCGATTGTTACGCCGTCTAAAGTGATTGTGGGAGCGCCGTAGCCTTTGTCCAAAATAACGGCCCGGCCCCGCGGACCAAGAGTTACTTTCACGGTATTGGCCAGCTTATCCACGCCGGTTTTAAGTTTAGCTCTTGCTTTTTCGTCAAATAAAATTTGTTTTGCCATAATAGTTGTGTGTCAAGTTTCAAGTGTCATGTGTCAAGAATCTTTTTATTAAATTCCTGACGCTTGATGCTTGATGCTTGATGCTTATTCTATAATAATTGCGAGGATGTCATCTTCGTCTCCGACTAAGTATTTTTTATTTTCAATTTCAATTTCGTCAGGACCGTATTTTTTGAATAAAACCATATCGCCGATTTTTACCGCCATCGGCAAGCATTCGCCTTTATCATTTAATTTTCCGGGACCGACAGCGATTACTTTCCCTTTGATTGGTTTTTCTTTTTCCGCGGTGTCCGGTAAAACAATGCCCGATTTGGTTTTTTGTTCTTCTTCTAAAAGTTCAATAAAAAGATGGTTTGAGAGTGGTTTAAAGTTCATAGTTTTAATTAATTTTTTTTAACGACCTTGTAGAAACGAATTTTAGCAATTTTAAAATCATTGTCAATCTTCTTCTTGACAATTGTTCGCTGATTATAGATACTTAAACTCAAATGTTGCCTGATTTTGCCAAAAAAGCCTACGAAATTTGTTATGCCGTTTTTCGGTTAGGCGATGCTATTAAAAATGATGACTTAAGAATTCGTTTAGAAAGCGCCGGTCTTGACCTTTTGGAGGCTAGCTCTCTTAGCGATAATTCTCCTTTAAGTCGCTCGCTTTCGCGTTTAGAGGTTTTAATACTTTTCAGCCAGGGGATAGGGAAGATAAGCTATATTCAATCCCAAATCTTACTTAGGGAAATCGGCAATTTCAATACGGCAATTAGGCAAAACAATTCGGCAATTGCCGAATTGAATTTAGAGGAGTTTTTTCAAGCCCCTCTTCATCAAAATACTGAGCCTAAAACCCAACCTGCTATGCCGATGGTAGTGGATAATAAAATTAATGTATCAGCGGAAAATGACCAAGCGGAAACAGTAATTGAAGAAAAAGATAAAGAAAATTTGGCAATGAGGCAATCAGCAGTTATGGATATAATGCGGCAAGTTAAAAATTGCCGGATTAAAGATTTGATTGCCGCGTTTCCCGGGGTCAGCGAAAGGACGCTTCGTTATGACCTTCAAAAATTTTGCGAAGAGGGGATAATTGAACGAGTTGGTTTGGGCGGTCCCGGAACTTATTATCAACTCAAACCAAGCGTAACTTCTAGCTAATATTTTCGTTGTATTAAATAGTTATCCGCAAAATTTGATAGTGTAGCGAATTTGTTATAATATATTTTATAAAGTTCAGAGTGAGGCTGAACTGAAGTTTAGTAATTAGCGATTAGCCACTAATTGTTAGTGATTAAGTCGCTAAAAGTCATTGGTGGCTAATTTCTAGTCGCTAATGGTTAAAAACCAGCCTCACTTTTGAAGTGAGTTTTTTTATTTGATATTACGATTATTCTCTTATTTATTCCGCGAATTTACCTCACAAGTTTAGCGGCGGGTCGATAAATAGAAGCAATAATCTTCCAAAAAAAGATTAAAAATATAACTTAAGTCGATTAAAAATTCAATTAAAAATGAGTATTACAAAAAAGATTGTTTCTGTCAGTGTTTCATTGATGACAGCTGTCTGGCTTTCAGGGGCGATAACCTTGATCCCTGTGACTCAAGCGGCTACCGTTGATGAACTTCAAGCGCAGATTAACACTCTGTTAGCTCAAATTCAGTTATTACAAACCCAATTAGGTTCAACTCAAGGCCAGCAAACATCTTCATTCAGCTTTACTAAGGACCTCACCCTTGGTTCAAAAGGTGACGATGTCAAGGCTTTGCAGGATCTTTTGATTTCCGCAAACAAGGGTTCAGCGGCTGCGTCATTAGCGGCTGTTGGAGCAACAAGTTTCTTTGGTAATTTAACCAAAGCGGCTTTGTCTGAATATCAGGCGGCGGCGGGAGTTTCCCCTGCGGTTGGATATTTTGGTCCTAAAACCCGAGCTTACGTTGCTTCTTTGGGAGGCACAACCACTGGTGGCACAACTACCGGAGGCACAACCACCGGAGGAACAACTACGACAACCACGACAACTTCGGGCTTAACTCTTGCTTTAGCTTCTGATAACCCGGCGGCTGCCACCATTCCTTCAGGAACCGCAGGCGTTACTTTATTGAAATTCACAGTTTCCGGAAAAGGCACCTTGTCATCTCTTGCTTTCAAGAGAAATGGCTTGGGTGCCACGGCTGACTTCAAATCAAGCGGTTTTTCCATTTATGATGGTTCAACTCGTTTGACCAGCGGCCGCACTATTAATTCCACGACTCACGAAGTTTCTTTTCTTTCCTTGGCATTAGCCGTTGACGGAACTAAAACTTTGAGCTTAGTGGCTAATATTGCTACATCTTCAGTTGCCACAGCTGGCGGTTATAGCTACTTCACATTAGTGTCTGCTACCGGCGATCCTACACCGACCGGAACTTTGTCAGGCAATGTGATGACTATCGGCAGCGCGGCAGTTGGCACGGTTACTGCTACTTCAGGCGCGGCTCCGTCCAACCCGAAAGTTGGCCAGAAAGATGCTTTGGTAGCTGAATTCAAATTAACAGCCAACTCAACCGAAAACATTGAAATTAGCCGAATAGCTTTAGCCGAAGGCGGTTCAATTTCCAATGCCAATCTAACCAATTTCGTTTTGAAGCAAAGTGGCGCTACCGTTGCCACCGCTTCAGCGGTTGGAGATAAGGACTTGGTAACTTTTAATTTGACCACCCCGTTCCTTTTGGAGAAAGGACAAGATAGAACCTTCATGCTTTACGCTGATATTGCCGGTACTACTCGCACCAGCGACACGATTGTTTTCTCTTTTGACAGCGAATCTGACGTTGTTGCCACCGGTAAAACCTTTGGTTACCCGGTTACCGTTGATATTACTGGCTTAGATACCACCGGCGAAGGCGACACTCTGACGATCGCGGGAGGTGATGTTACTATCACCTTGCACGGTCCAGTTGCCGGCGATATTGCCGTTCGCGCTCAAGACACGACACTTTATGATTTCACTATGGTTTCCAAGAACAATGTTGAAATCCGCAATTTGAGATTCAACGCGTCAACAACCGGAACCATCGCTCTTTACAACGACTTCAAGATTTGGGATGTTGCGAGCAACGCCGTAATCACTAGTGCCCAAAACATCGCTACCGGTTCTTCAAGCAAGACCTTCACTGATGTTATTAATCTTACCGCAGGCGTATCAAGACGGTTTAAAGCGACGGCTGATGTTGATTCCACTAATACAGCTGATGGCACTATCATTGTTAGATTATTGGCTTTTGAGTCCAACGACATCAAGAACTTAGATAACAACACTTATGTTGCTACTGGCGTCATTGTTCCGAATAGCATAATCGTTGGTAATGCCCAGACAGTTAAGGCTCCAACAATTGATCTTCAGTTATCCGCTTCTCCGACTTCCCAGACTTATGTCCAGGGAGTATCCGATGTGGCTTTGACTGGCTTCAGTTTCCGAGCGATTGCCGATGACATCAAAATAAGCTCTATCAAAGTTACTGCTACTTCAAGCACCGGAACCTTAACCACCGGCGAAGTTCAGAACTTGGGCTTGTATGACGGCGCGACATTGGTTTCAAGCCTCAAGTCAATTGATTCCGATCTCACGATCACCTTTGACAATTTGAATCTTACTATCGCTAAAGGCGTAACTAAGATTTTGACCTTGAAAGGCAATGTTTCCGCCAATGCCACTGACACCGATGTCTATTACTTCTATATCGCTGCCGCGAACAGCACCAACCTTACTGTTTACGACAAAGAGGGAAACAGCGCTACGATAACCGGTTCCGCGGCTAACTCTGGCCCGACCGTTTCCCACACGATTACCACTGCCGGCGCCGTAGCTGTAACTAAAGCGCCTGACGATGTAGAATCTGAAGCTGGCATTATAATCGCGAACACCGAAAGCGTCTTAGCTAAGTTTAGATTCACTTCTACCAACGAAGCTATGGCCATCAACAAGTTGCAACTTTTGGTAACTACCAGCAGCAGCGCTACCGCTACTTCTACTGTAGTGGCCGACGAAGTTCCAGTAGTCAAGCTCTACGAGGGTTCAACCCAAATTGGAGCGACGGCTGGTTATTCGGTAACCGCTTCCGGTGATAATGCCGGCACGGTTTACATTACAGGCCTTAACTGGACTGTTCCGAAAGACGGCAACAAGACCTTAACAGTTAAAGGTGCGCTCAATTCCATTTCTGGAGGCGCGGATAGCGGCGCCGATGTCTATGTCAGCGTAATGGCCGCGGGCTTTGAAGCCCAAGGTTCAAGCGCCAAAGACACGACGCTTACAGCCGCCACCGGAAACCAAAAGATTGTGTATAAGACCAAACCGACCATCACTTTGTCTTCTACTCAACCGAGCACCTTGTCAGCTGGCGAAGTCGCTGTTCTGAGATTCAAAATAAAGGCTGATTCCCAGGAAAATGTTTCTTGGGGTAAAGTTCAGCTCTATGTTCAGATGACCGGCGCTACTATGTCCGCAGTTGACGCGCTCCCGACTACTACCGGCAATGTTAAGATTAAGAACGTTAATACCAATACTAATCTTAATATCGGTTCTGCCTACAGCGCGTCCGCGGTTACTGGCACAAGTCAATCAACCATTACCGGAGGCAATGCCGGTTATGTAAGCTTGATTCTTAATGCCGATGAAAACATTACAGCTGGCCTTGAACAAGAATACGAAGTAAGCTTGACATTCGCCAACCTAACTTCCGGCGCGGGTACTTCTTACGCCGTAGTGAGGTTGTATAAGGACGAGTCTACGAAAGTGGCAGGTTCAGCCTACAATACTGTTGAAACCGCGACCGAAGACGGACAACCGTCATTCATCTGGTCCGACAATTCAGCGGTTAACCACACTCGCTTGACTACCGATTGGGCGAACGGTCTTTTTGTGAAGACCATTACGTCTAGCACAAATACCGTCAAGAACTAAACTGACAGTAAAAAATGTGTCTTCCTTGAGAGACATAGAAACAAAAACCCCTTCGATATATATCGGAGGGGTTTTTGATTTGAATTGGATATTTAGGCGGAAATTGAATTGTAATTAAGCGGAAATTAAGTAAAATAAATGCATGGAATTACCGTGCGGTTATCGCCTCATTATCTTGTTATGAAATATTTATTGATATTCATAAAATTTCTTTTGTTGTCCACCGCCGTAGTTCCCTTAATAGTTATCCGCGACACCATCTTTCCTTACATTTTAGGCAAAATGGTGTTTTTCCGCGGTCTTATTGAAATTGTTTTGATTTTATTTTTAATTTATTTATTGCTTAATTATCGTCAATTTCCGCTTAATTTCCGCGTCATTGCCAAGTTCTTTAAAAATCCCTTATTTGTTTTCACGATTTTATTTATTTTTTCTTTAATTATTAGCGCGATTTTCGCCGTTAATCCTTACCGCGCTTTTTGGGGAAATATGGATAGGGGAGAAGGCTTGTTTGGAATGTTTCATTACTTTATTTTTTTAATTATGGGGCTTTTTATCTTTGAAAAAAAAGACTGGTTGAATTACTTCAAAATTTCTTTGGTTGTCGGCTTCATTTTGATTTTTTACGCCTTTCTTCAATATTTTAACCTTTATAATTTCCCCTTCGTTTTGTCGGCGCTTGGCTCCAGACCGACTTCTTTCATCGGCAATGCCGCTTTTTTGGCGGTTCATATGATTTTTTTGGCGATGTTCGCCGTGACTGTGTTTTTTAACGACAGCTTGCCGTTTAATCACGATAAACCACAACCTAATTGCCGCAAATCATCTTTTAATTGCCTAATTACCAAGCTATTGTTTGAATTTTGGCGTTATTTTTCTTTGTTGATTGTCGTTTTGTCTGTTATCACGATTTTTTTGACCGGCACCCGGGGAGTTATTTTGGGTCTTGGAGCGGGCTTCGTGTTTTTATTGCTCCGCTTAATTTTTAAAAGAAAAGGCTGGTTGCGCCGTTTTTCGGTTTATTCCCTGATTTTTTTGGTCATTTTTAGCGGAGTTTTTTGGACAACCCGCCAGCGCCCGATTTGGCAAAAGATTCCCGGCTTTGACCGTTTGGTTAAAACCGCTTTTTTTGATGTTAACGATCCCTCAACTCAAACCCGGATAATCACTTGGCGTTTAAGCTGGAATGCGTTTAAAGAGAGGCCTTTGTTTGGCTGGGGGCCGGATAATTATTTAGTCGCTTACGAAAAACATTACGACCCCGATTACGCTATTTACGGCGAAACCTGGCTTGATCGGGCTCATAATAAAATTTTTGACCTTTTGGTAATGCAGGGAATTTTTGGATTGCTGGCCTATTTGGGCATTTTTGTCGCCGCTTTTTATTTATTGTTTAAAAAACATATTGCCGGAAAAATTTTTATAGTAGCCGGACTGATTGCTTATTTCGTTCAAAATTTGTTTCTCTTTGACCAGTTTAATTCCGATATTGTTTTTTTTATTTTGCTGGGGTTTTTAATTAGTCAAAGTTTCGATTTTCGGATGTTGGCGCCAATTTCCAAAGAAGATAAATCGGAAAACAAAAAATTCATATTCACGACAAAAAAAGCGCTATTTATTTTATCGCCGTTAGTTGTTATCGCCGTTATTTTTCTTGGTTATTCGGTTTATGCTTTTAACTATGTTCCTTTTGTTCAAGCAAAGGCGTTTCATAAATCTTTCGGTTCCGATGAGGTTAATTTCGTGGAGAAGAAACTCAAAGAAGCGATGTCTCCTTACAATTTTGCCCAATACGATCTTCGGGGCTTGGGAGTTGACGCTTTCTATATGGATTCGTTTTTCCGCAGTTTTAATTTTATGCACAGGCCTCAATACAGGGCCATTGCCGATTTATTGATTGAAGGAATGGACGAAATAACGAGACGCGAACCATTTGACGTCAGGACTATGATAAGAGAAGTGGAAATGTTAAACGGCGTTGCCAAAGATTATCCATTTCAGGATGAAAACGAAACCATTCCTTTTTTTGAAAAAGCCGAGGTTTTGATGCGAAAAGCGGTTAAGCTGGCGCCTAATCGCCAGGAAGTTTATTATCATTTGGCTTTTAATTTGGCGGGCCAAAAGCGTTACGCTGAATCAATTGAAACGGCTCGTTACGCGATTTCTTTAAACCCTAAAGTGGTTCGGGCTCATTACCAGCTGTTTTTGATGCTGGCTTTGGCCGGCCGAAACGAAGAGGCTTTAAAAGAATTGGCCGTTGTTGAAGAATCAACGCTGAATTACGAAGGTTTGACAGCTGAAGATTTAAACGCCGTGATGTTGGTTTACGATAATCAAGGGAAAACGGATAAAGTGGCGGAATTGTTGATTAAGAGTTTAGACGGCAGAATATCTCGCCATAAATTTGAAAGACGATACTATGAAAGAGCTTTGGGTTATTTTGCCGATCGGGAAGACGCCGGGCGTTTTCTGATGATAGCCGGCTATTTGGCAACCTTTGACGACTTGAAAGGATATATGGAAACTTTCATTGATTTGGCAAAAAACGGCGATTGGTCTATTCTTAATAAGCTCTGATTGGTTGTATAATATCTATGAATTACGAAACGCGTGTTTTCGCAAACGGCGAAAGAATGAATTTTCTGAAACCCAAACGGAAGCGCAGCCCAGCCCATAACGCGTTATGGGCTGGGCGTGAGCGGTTTAAAGAAAATTTATTCTTTTGCCGTTCACGGCTCCATTTTGTAATTTAAAGATAATATCATAAAATGGCTAATAATTTTTTCTTAAAACTTTCCAAATTTTTTCTTTATCTCGCGCCTTTCGCCGCGATTATTGTTTCCCGAAGCACTTTGTTTCCGTTTATTGTCGGCAAGTATGTTTTTTTCAGAATAGCGGTGGACTTGGCTTTATTGTCTTTTGTCTGGGCTTGGGCGAGGGGAGAGACGCAAAAGCCGATTTTCAATTTTAGTTTTTCAATTTTTAAAAATCCGCTGGTAATCGCCGTTTCGGTTTTTACGGTAATTTTCCTTTTGGCCGGATTTTTTGGCTACGATCCGGCGACTTCTTTTTGGTCTAATTTTGAGAGGGGAGAAGGCGGTTTGCAAATAATTCACCTTTTTATTTTCTTTATTCTCTTGGCTTTGCTTTTTAGAGATGAAAAATCCTGGCGTAAAATGCTGATAATTTTTCTGCTGGCGGTTGTTTTGGCGATAGCTTACGGATTATTGGCTTATTTGCAATATATTGATGTTAAATATGACGAGGCGGGAAATATTATTAGCGGCGGTTCGTGGTATAAAACTTTCCAAAGCTTTGTCGGTCCGGATCTTAAATACGCGCATGTTAGATTTTCCGGTTCTTTGGGGAATCCGGCTTATCTCGGCACTTATGTGATTTTTGCCTTGTTTTTTACGGCTATTCTCTTGATAAAGACGCGCGCCTATCCGAATCCTAATCGTAAACCAATGTTTAGTTTCCATAAGTTTAGGGAGTTTATGTCTTTAAAAAATTGGTTTTTGGCGGGGCTGTCGGTTTTATTTTTAACAGCTTTGTTTCTTTCTAAAACCAGGGGAGCGTTCTTGGGGCTCGGGATTGGTATTGTAGTTAGCCTGATTTATTTTATCTTCAATTTGCCGAAAGGACGGCTAAAAAATACAACTTTAATCGCGCTTGTTATTTTAACGATCGCGGCGGGGACAGCGCTCTTTTATAACAGCCGAAGCGGCGGTTACCGGATTTTTGATATTAATTTTAGCACTCAAACCTTCCAAACGCGGTTGTTGCTTTGGGGGCAGTCATTGAGGATTTTTAAAGAAAGGCCAATCTTTGGTTGGGGACCGGAAAATTTCAGCATTGCCCTGGAAAAACATTATCTTCCCCAGTTTGAAGTTTGGTATGACCGAGCCCATAACGTGTTTTTTGATTATTTAACCCAAACCGGCATCTTGGGATTGTTGAGTTATCTGGGCATTTTCGCGACATTTTATTGGCAGTTTTTTTCTAAAACACGGCTAAACGCGAAGCAGAAATTATTAGAAGCGAATAAACAGGGAAAAGGAAAATCGCCAATCACTAATTATCAATCGCTAATTTTTAATAGTTTGCTTTTTGCTTTGCCCGTCGCTTATTTAGTTCAGGGAATCGTTCTTTTTGAAATTTTGCCGATCTATATCAGCCTCTTTGTGTTTTTGGCTTTCGCGAATTATAAATTTTCAGAGTCAATTTAAATTAATATTTTTATGCTTAAATCGCGCAGATTCACAATAGCAATAATATCGTCTTTGTTGATTATCGCGGCAATGCGTTTCGGCGCTTATTTGCCGTTTAAAAAATCACAGCTTTATATTAAAGCCACGATTGATTTTCAAACAGGAAAAATTCGCTCGCTTCAGGATTTTAGAGCGGCTTTTGGATCGGCTTTGAATTTTTATTCGCCTGTCGGCCAGGACGAGTCAATTTCTTATTATTTGGGGATTTTGGCGAATGTGGTTAATCAGGAAACCAACGAAGAAGCGGTGAAAATTTTACTTAAGGAGTCCGAAGCCTTGGCGGAGCAGATTCTTAAAAAGGGCAAGGGATTCGGTTATAGCCAAAATCTTTACAACTTTGCCATGCTTTATAAAATGGCCAGCCAGAAATTAAATAGCGAATTTTATTATCAAAAAAGCGTTGATTTTTTCAAAGAAGGGCTGAAAAGCAGTCCCAACCGTTATATTTTTTTGGCGGGGCTTTTTGATCTCTATGGGATGAAAGGCGATAAGGCCGGAATGAAAGAAATGGGAGAAATTATTTTGAAATATTGGCCGAATAATGAAGTCGCAAAGCAAATACTGGGCACATTTTAAAAAAGCGAATAATACAATAACGAATATTTAATTCAAAATATGTGCGGTATCTCCGGTATTTTTTTTACAAAAGGCAAACAGGGAGAATCAAAAGAGGCGGTTGAAAGAATGAATCAATTTCAGGGACAGAGAGGCCCTGACGATGAAGGAATTTTCACAGACGCGAGAAAGGGTGTTTTTTTGGGTCATCGCCGACTGGCAATTTTAGATTTATCAAAAGCCGGACGCCAGCCGATGTGTTATAAGCGTCAAGCGTCAAGCGTCAAGCAGCAGGATTTATGTATTAGCTATAACGGAGAAATTTATAATTTTTTAGAACTTAAAAAGGATTTAGAGAAAAAAGGTTATAAATTTAAAACCAAGACCGATACCGAAGTGATTTTAGTTTTATATGCCGAATACGGCGAAAAATCTTTTTCAATGCTTCGGGGAATGTTTGCTCTCGGACTTTGGGACGGAAAGAATCAAAAAATTTTTTTAGTCAAAGACAGGTACGGCGTTAAACCGCTTTATTATTACGGCGATAACGAAAAATTGGTTTTTGCTTCCACGGTAAAAGCTATTACCGAAAGCAGATTGGTTTCGGTTCAAAAAAACCCTGATGCCTTTATTGGTTTTTTACTTTTTGGCTCGGTGCCTTTGCCGATGACAACCGTAAAAAATGTTTTGGCGGTGCCGGCCGGGCATTATTTAGTCAGGGAAGCCGATGGCCGGCAAAAATTAGTTCAATATTACGAGCCAATGGAATTTTTTAATATAATGACGTCCGACGTCATTAATATTGACAATAATTTTGGGACGTCGGACATCCAAAAAATCGTTTCCAGAACCCGCGCCCTTCTTGAAGATTCTCTTCGTTGTCACTTAATCAGCGACGCGCCGCTCGGCGTATTTTTAAGCGGCGGGCTTGATTCATCGGCGCTCGCGGCGTTGGCGGCAAAATCTTTAGAAAATCGGCGTCTTAAAACATTATCAATAGTTTTTGACGAAAAAGAATTTTCCGAAGAGCATTATTCCGATTTAGTTGCCAAAAAAATAGGCAGCGAGCATCGTAAAATAAAAATAACCAAACAAGATTTTTTTAATTCTTTTGACGAAGTTTTTGAGGCGATGGATCAGCCAACCATTGACGGCGTCAACACTTTTTTTATCGCTAAAGCCGCCAAAGAAGCCGGACTTAAAACCGTGCTTTCGGGGCTTGGCAGCGATGAAATTTTTTGCGGTTATTCAAGTTTTAAAAAAGCCGAATTATTGAGAAAAATTCAAAACTTGCCTAAATTTTTAAAACCGTCGCTGGATTTAATGTCTTTGGTCGGCGGGCGTTATCAAAAATTAAATTATCTTAAAAATAACGACATTTTAAGTTTCTACTTGGCCATCAGGGGATTATTTATGCCTCAAGAAGCGGCCAAAATTTTGAATGTCAATTTAAACGAAGTCAGTAATTTTTTAAGCCAAATTTTAATTACTCAACTATCTAATTACCCGGTTGCCAAACTCTGTCCAGTTGATTTGCTTTCCGGTCTTGAATTAAAATTCTATCTTCAGAATCAATTGCTCAAAGACACGGATTTTATGTCAATGCGCCATTCGGTTGAGGTCAGGGTTCCGTTTTTAGATCACAGGTTGGTAGAATACGCGAGCGGTTTGTCGCCCGAATTAAAATTAAACAAAGCCATAAATAAACCGTTGCTTGTTGAAGCAACCCGTGGTTTATTGCCGGAAGAAATTTTTAATAGAAAAAAAATGGGCTTCACTTTTCCGTTCCAGGAATGGATGAAAAATCACCCGATTACCCAATTACCTGATTATCAAGTTGCCAAGAGCCACTGGTCGCGCTATTGGGCAAAATTAGTTTTGACAAAATTTTGACCTCTTAAGATTATTATATATAATAAAATTATGAAATACCTAATAACTGGTATCAATGGTTTCGTCGGTCCGCATTTGGCAAATTTGTTGTCAGAGGAGGGGCATGAGGTTTATGGGATGGTTCGTTCTTCAGACGGGAAAGAAGATGATATAAGGGACATCGTTCCCGATAAAAATTATAGCAAGATTAAGTTTCTTTATGCAGAGTTGACGGACTTCAGCTCTATTGAGCGTGTATTCAGCAATAATAAATTTGACGGTGTTTTTCATTTAGCCGCGCAGAGTCATCCGCCGACAAGCTTTGTTGATCCGGAAGGCACCTTTTGGGTTAATGCCATCGGGACTATCAATATTTGCAAGGCCATAACAAAATACCAGCCGGAATGTAGACTGATGCTTTGCTCGACTTCCGAAGTATATGGCGCCGTGCCGGAAGATAAAATGCCCATAGACGAAAGCTTTCCTATAAACCCCGTTAACCCTTATGGCGTAAGCAAGGCCGCCGCTGATTTACACGTCAGGGAAAGAGCGGCTACGCTTAAACTGCCATTTTTTGTCACCAGGGCTTTTTCCCATACTGGGCCAAGAAGAGGGAGAGTTTTTTCTGTTTCGTCCGACGCCTATCAAATCGTAAGAATTAAAAAAGGATACCAGGAACCGATAATCAATGTAGGAACCTTGTCTAGTAAAAGAGTGGTTATTGACGTAAGAGATTGCGCGATGGCCTATTATCTTCTTATGCAAAAATTTGCCCCCGGTGAAGCATATAATATAGGAGGAGTTGTTCCTTATGAGATGGGAGAGCTCTTGGACAAGATGTTAAAAATTTCCGGTTTGGATGGCAAGGTTGAAAAACGAATAGATCCTAAATTAGTCCGGCCGATTGATATTCCGGTGCAAATTTGCAATTCGCAGAAATGCAGGAATTTAACCGGCTGGTCACCCAAAATCCCGATCGAAGAAACACTCAAAGATTTATTGGATTATTGGGATAAGAAAATAAATGCATGAAATTAAGCTTTATCAGAAAGTTCAGTTATTTATTGTTCGTCAGATTATAAAAGGGCTGAATTTAATTCTTACTTTTTTTAAGAATTTTCTTTTTAGTTCTTTTCCGGCAAAGCCCCTAAATATTTTGATTTACAAAATCGGCAATATCGGCGATATTGTTTGTGCCATCCCGTCTTTTATTGCTATCCGCCGGGCTTATCCCGAAGCGAAAATTACTTTATTGACTTCGCCAGGGAAAATTGAAGCAAGCGGAGCGAAGGAGCTTTTGGAAAATGCTTGGTATGTTAATGAATTAAAAATTTATTACAGCGAAGACATTGATTCTTGGGAAGAAAAGAAAAAATTAATCGTCTATTTAAGGGAAAATCGTTATAATTTATTTATTCAGCTTCCCGATGATTTGGCAAATTTCAGAACGCTTTTTAGGAATATGATTTTCGCTAAAATTATCGGCGTAAAATCAGCTTTCGGTTTTAAAATAAGAAGTGTCCGGTTATTTGAAAAAACACAAAATAATTATTTATTTAGTAAAACCGAAGTAGAGAATTTGTTAGACATTTTAAAAGAAAACGGTGTTAAAGTTAACAAAGCGGAGTTTGATTTTAATATTCCCCCCAACAAGCGAGAGGTTATTAACAGTCTCTTAAATAGAAAATGGATAAAGTTAGGCAAAAATGAAATTATCGCGGCGATTAATCCGGGCGGCAAAAGAAAGGCCAATCAGTGGCCGCTTGATCGTTTTAGTCAAACCGCAAAATATCTTCAAGACAAGCACAATGTTAAGATTATAATAATTGGCGGAGCCGGCGATGTCCCCAAAGCCGACTTTATTAAAAAGACTCTTAAGGAAGAAGATGTTTTGGTTGCAGCCGGAGAGTTGGATATTTTAGGAACAATGGGGCTTTTAGAAAGATGTTCTTTTTTGATTTCTAACGATACCGGCGCGGCTCATATGGCTTCGGCGATCGGTTTGCCGGTAGTGGGTTTATATGGTATTAGGTATATTCCGGGCAAGTGGTTTCCTTACGGCGATCAGCATAAAATTTTATATCACAAATTTTTAGATTGCGATTACAGGCAAGAAGACTGCGTAAAAAAGAGCGTTGAGACGATTACCGTTGAAGAAGCGATTGAGGCGTGCGATAGCTTGATT
>JBBTRS010000013.1:0-8182 GCA_038065115.1 Patescibacteria group bacterium | reverse complement strand
GGCTTCCCGTTAACAGGAATCATCGGTTTCGGGATATTATAAGTCAGCGGATACAGTCTTGTTCCTTTTCCGCCCGTATTGATGAATATTTTCATTTTTTGAATTTGTTAATAGCGGCGCTATTCGTTATTATTAGAAAGCGATGGCAGTTGTCAGAAATTCCGACTTTCTGATAATAACACAGGATAATAAAATACCGGAAAATTATAGTAATTTATTTACTATTGTAAATCCGCGATCGTGGAATTACAATAGTAATCGGAACATCGGGGGCTTGTTAAAAAAGACAATAATTTTGACGAATGAATACTATATTAAACAGTAAAATATCTTATTAAGAAAATAAGCTAAAATTTATGAAACTTCCAATAAGCGTCATCATTCTTACTCATAATGAAGAATTAAACATTGAAAATTGCCTTAAAAGCGTCACCGATTGGGCGAACGAAGTTATTATTGTTGATTCTTTCAGCACTGATAAAACCAGAGAAATTGCCAGAAAATACACCAACAAAATAGCCGAACACACCTTTGTAAACCAGGCGCAGCAGTTCAACTGGGCGCTGGATAATCTGGAAATCAAAAACGACTGGATTTTGCGTTTGGATGCGGACGAATATTTAACTGAAGAACTTAAACGGGAAGTCGCCGCCCTTTTTTCCAATATAATGACGTCGGACGTCATTAATTTTGAAGTTAATGGTTTTTATATTAAAAGGCGGGTTTATTTTATGGGACGCTGGATAAAATACGGCGGTTATTATCCAACTTGGATTTTACGGTTTTTCAGAAAAGGAAAGGCAAGATCAGAACAGCGTCAAATGGACGAGCATATTGTTTTGTCAGAAGGCGCGGCTGGAAAATTTAAAAATGATTTTATTGATGATAATAAAAAAGATTTGTCTTGGTGGATTAACAAGCATAATAATTATGCTTCGCGGGAAGCCGAGGAAATTAAAATTATAAAGACATCGGATATTCAAAAATTAAAGGGCCAAACAGCCAGAAAAAGATGGCTAAAAAATAATTTTTATTATCATTTGCCGCTTTTTTGCCGGCCCTTCCTTTATTTTATTTATCGTTATTTTTTTCTTCTCGGTTTTCTTGACGGCAAAGAGGGCTTGATATTCCATTTCTTGCATGCTTTTTGGTATCGTTTTTTGGTTGACGCGAAAATCTATGAACAGAAAAATAAAAATCTTGGAAATATTTAATTTCTATTTAATTATGATTTAATGAAATTATGAGAATATTTACGGGTAAAAAATGGAGAAGCGGATTTTTGGATTATTGCCGAAATAAAAATGAATATAGAATTCAAGTTTTTGCTTGGAAAAATCTTGAAAAACTTGAAAATGTTTATCATACAAGATCCAAGAGTTTGAGATTATTGATTAATTATTTTCCGGTCGTCGGGTTTCATGGATTATTCACAAAAATCTGGTCTAGAATCAGGGAAGACAGGCGCAATGAAAAATATATTTCCTGCGGTTTGGGAAAAATTATTGAGAGCGCCGATAAGCAAAGTTTTTCCGAAGGAGAATTGGTTGGCTTCATAGCCCCCCTGCACCCGGCTCTTGCAGAAAGAGTCGTTTTGCCCGGAGAACTTATTTTTTCCGCCGAAGGCGGATCCGCCCTCGGCGGAAAAATCAATAAATCGGATATTCCCGAAATATCGGCGGATACGATTCTATATTCTTCTTTGGAAAAAAATAAACCGCAAAATGTTTGGTGGAAAGATATTAAGGGATGGAGTGTTTATTCGGGAATAGAAATTTCTGAAGAAATTCAGAATAAATTAGCGGATGGATTGAAAAAAGAGATTAAAGATAATGAATGGTCCAAGTCTCAACAAATTGACGCGCGAGACGCGAATTCCGTGGCGGAAATCAAGGGCCAAGTTGAAAAGTTGAATCCTAAGAAAAAAAACGGGGTTTTGTTCGGTTACGGCAATTACGCGAAAATCAATATTATCCCTTACTCCGAACCGTTTGTGGACATAAAATCAGTTCACGAAATTGATCCAACGCAGATATTTCTAGAACGGAGAGTTCAAAAGTGGGATTCTTCGCCATTTCCCAGAAAAGATGAAAAACATGATGTTTATTTTGTTGCCAGCTATAACCACACCCATGTTCCAATAACCCTGCACGCTTTAAGGCAGGGCGCGTATGTTGTGGTGGAAAAACCGGTTGTTATGGATTATGACGAATTGAATGAATTAGAAAAAGTTCTTAGAGAATCCGGCAGACGATTATTTATTGGATTTCATAAGCGCTATGGAATATTTAACGATATGGCCATTGAGGATCTTGGCGTAAAATACGGCGATCCGATTTCATATCACTCCATAGTTTATGAGCTAATTCAACCCGAATTTTTTTGGTACAATTGGCCGGTTTCAAGAAGCACTTTTTTATCAAACGGTTGTCACCAAATTGATCATTTTCTTCATCTTAATAATTTCAGCAAGCCGAGAAATTTTGACATCAAATTACTGCAGGATAATTCCGTTGAAGTCTGGATAGAGCTTGAAAACGGAGCGGCTTTCACGACAACTTTCAGCGAAAAGGGCAGTTTAAGAGTGGGGCCGAGGGATCACGTAGAATTAAAAGTTCCGGGAAGAAATGTAAGAATAACAGACGCCATAAAATACCAATCCGAAGACAATTACAAAATAATCAGAAAAAAGAGAATATTTAAAACCAATAGCTACAGAGATATGTATCGGGCAATAGGAAGAAAGATGGCCAATAATGAAGACGGGGACTCAATAGAATCGGTTCTTATTTCGGCAAAGATAATGCTGGATCTTGAAGAAAAACTCCAGGCAATGAAAGGCTGGGGCGATAAATACAAAAGAGCCAAAGAAAAATTTTCAAGCTATTTTAAATAATCGCCGATCGCTTTTATGAAAAAAAACATCTTGATCATTACGGATTCTTATCCACCGGAGATTCGTTCAGCTTCGCAATTAATGAAAGATTTAGCTGATGGTTTGCGCGACAAAGGACACAACGTTTTTGTCGCCACTTCTTATCCCAAATACAATTTAGCCGATTCCGGAAGAATTAATTGGCCGGAAATGACGGATGAAAATGGCGTAAAAGTTTTGCGGATTAAAACCCTCCCGCATCATAAAGTAAATTTTATTATTAGGGGCATTTCGCAGCTTTTAATGCCTTATATTTTTTTCCGTAAAATCAAAGAAAATATTAAAGAAAAAATAAATGTCGCGATTGTTCACAGCCCGCCGTTGCCGTTGGCGCTTGTCGCCCGCAAGGCGAAAAAATTTTATGGCGCTAAATACATATTGAATCTTCACGATATATTTCCGCAAAATGCCGTTGATCTGGGCATTATTAAGAATAAATTATTGATTAAGTTTTTTGAGCGGATGGAAAAAAATGCTTATAAAAATGCCGATTTAATTGTCGTTCCTTCCGGCGAGCACAAAAAATTTATTGAAGAAAAAAGAAACGTGCCCTCGGGAAAAACGCAGGTGGTCTATCATTGGATAGACAGCGAGCCGTTTTTGAGAGCGAAAAGAACCGGCAGATTCAGAAAATTATACGGTTTGGAAAATAAATTTATATTTTTATTCGGCGGAGTGCTTGGGCCATCACAGGGAATAGATTTGTTTATTAGAATAGCGAATAAAATAAGAAATAGTAATAAGGATATTGTTTTTCTTTTTGCGGGCGACGGATCGGCAAAAGAAAAATTGATGAAGATGGCCGAAGAATTGAAATTAGAAAATGTGGTTTTCAAACCGTTTGTTTCTTTGGAAGAATATCCCGAATTGGTTAAAGATTGCGATGTCGGCATAGTTTGTCTTAACGCGCGGAACACCACTCCGGCGGTGCCAGCGAAAATTTTAGGTTATATGGCGGCCGCTGTTCCGGTTGTCGCGTTTTTACATAAAGAAAGCGATGGTTTGTTAATTGTTAAAGAAGCAAAATGCGGTTACGGCGCGGTTTCAGACGACGAAGAAAAAGCGTTGGAAATAATTTTAAAAATGTATAATGAAAAAGAAAAAATGAAAGAATATGGCGAGAACGGTTTGAAATATCTTTTGGAAAATATGGAAAAAAAAGTTTGCGCCGATAAGTTTGAAAAATTCTTATAAACAATATGAAAAAAATATTTATGGTGTTTGGCACCAGGCCGGAAGCGATTAAATTCGCGCCGATAATCAAAGAGATTAAAAATAATTCTTCTTTAAAGGCGGTTGTTTGCGTTTTTCGCCAGCACGATAAAATGCTTGATTACGTATTAAAAGTCTTTGATATCACACCGGATTATGATTTTAAGATTATGTTGAGCGATAAAGCATTATTCGGCAAAGGAATCAATATTTTCAGGAAAATTAAAAATTTAATCATAAGCGGCTTTTCGTTTTTGAAATTTTTAATGATTTTAAAAAAAGAAAAACCCGATATTTTAATGATTCAGGGCGACACCTCAACCGCATTTTTGGCCGCGTTTCTGGCTTTCCATTTTAAAATTAAAATTGCCCACATTGAAGCCGGTTTGAGGACTTACGATAAATATAGCCCGTTTCCGGAAGAAATAAATCGTCAGCTTATTTCCAGATTGGCTGATTTGCATTTCGCGCCTACCGAGCGGGCAAAAAATAATCTCTTAAAAGAAGGAATCGCGGAAGAAAAAATATTTTTAACCGGCAATACGGCGATTGACGCGCTGTTCGCGATAAAAGAAAAACAAGCTGAAAACATCGCGGAGTATGAGAATAATTTTTCAAAAAAATACGGGTTTGATTTTAAAGATAAAAAAATAATTTTAATTACGGCTCACCGAAGAGAAAGTTTTGGCGAGGGATTAAAAAACATCTTTTCAGCCATAAAAGAATTAGCTGAAAAAAGAAAAGATATAATAATAATTTACCCGGTTCATTTAAACCCGAATGTTTGTCATTTAGCGCGTAAAATGTTAGACGGTATTTCCAATATTAATTTAATTGAGCCGCTGGAATACGATGAATTTGTCTTTTTGATGAGTATTTCTTATCTTATCCTTACGGATTCGGGGGGCATCCAGGAAGAAGCTCCGTCTCTTGGCAAGCCAGTTTTGGTTATGCGAGAACATACGGAGCGACAAGAAGGAATTGAGGCGGGAGGCTCAAAATTAGTGGGAACTAACCCCGAAATCATCATTAAGGAAACTTTAAATTTACTGGACGATAAAAATGCTTATAACGCGATGGCAAAGAGCCGTAATCCTTACGGCGACGGAAAAGCGACCCCAAAGATTATTGAAGCCATTCGCGATTTTTTGAATTAGTTTTTCACAGCCGATATTAATTTGATTGACTATTAGACCTATAAGTTTTAACATTAAAAAAAGGGATTTTATGGACAATAAAAATGACGACAAAGAAGTGGATTTAAAAGATTACTTGAAACTTATTTTTGCGAAAAAATGGTTGGTTTTAAGCGTGTTTTTGACAGCGGTAGCCGCGGCGGTGATTTATAATTTTTCAGTTCCCAAAATTTACGAGGCCGGTATTTGGCTGGAACTCGGGAAAATAGAAGAAAATACCCCGATAGAAAATCCGGCGCAGATAAGCCAAAAAATTAAAATCGGTGCTTATGATGGATTTTCTTACGATGTCGTCGTTTTAAATCCCGCTCAAACTAATTTAACCCAATTAAAGATTAAGTCTTCCAACCCCGATCAAGTTAAAAAAGATTTAGAAAAAATATCCGCGTTGATCTTAGCCGAACACGAAGAAAAAATTAGCAATAAGAAAGAAATCTTGGAAAAAGAGATTGAAAAATTACAGGCAAAAGTTAATTTCTTGGAAAAAGAAAGAAAAATTCTGGAAACTAAAATTGAAACATATATCTTTGAATTTGATTTATTTGCTGCCGAAGAAATATTATTGGAAGCGATAGTAGGTTCATCTGCAAAATTAGATTCTTTGAAAAACTCGTTAGGCAATATTAAATCTACTAAAGTAATAAAACCGGTTACTATCACTTATCAATCTGCGAGGCCAAAGTTGTTATTGAATATCGTTTTGGCTGGATTAATCGGTTTATTTTCGGGGATATTTATTGTTTTTGGAAAAAGATGGTGGAAATCCGAAATTTAACCCGATGATAAATTAAGACAACGACGTTTTTTTGAATTTTTTAAATAAAATTATAATTTCTTCCAAAACACTCTCTTTGAATAAATAAAGCGCTCCCAGATAAACACCGGCGGATATAAGGATGTTTGTTAATACCGGAAAACCGAATTGATTTAAAAGCAAAGAGACGATTCCCATAATAATCGCGGCCGCGATTATTTTTTTTAAGCGATGAAAGGTTTGGAACGCGCTGATTTTTTTGATGTATCGCCAGGTGGAAACGACATAAATAGCTTGAGCGATGAAGGTAGAAATGGCGGCGCCTTTAATTCCTAAAATCGGAATCAAAAAGGCGTTTAGGAGTATATTTGCCAAGGCGCCGGCTACCATATACCTCACCACCTTTTTTTGTTGGTTATGAGCTAAAACTAAATTAGAAAGAAAAACGCTTGGAAATATCCAAAACAAGCTGGCGATTAAAATTCGGAAAGCCGATGTT
This sequence comes from Patescibacteria group bacterium, assembly GCA_038065115.1. Classification (GTDB taxonomy): domain Bacteria; phylum Patescibacteriota; class Minisyncoccia; order UBA6257; family MFKM01; genus MFKM01. The sequence goes on along the minus strand of JBBTRS010000013.1, from coordinate 1,586 downwards.
GCCGGTAAATAAGCCGGACCAAAAATCATTCTGATAATCGGTTGGCTTAAGACAATGCCGCCGATTATTAAAGGAAAAGCCGCTAAAAAAATTATGGTTGTTGATTTTTCGTTAAGATTTCTTTCTCTCTCTTTTTCATTTTCTTGGACAAAACGGGAAAGAGTCGGAAAAACACCGCTCATCAAAAGAGCCGGTAAAGTGTAAAGGATGCCGATAACGCGCTGGCCGATTGAGTAATAACCGATTTCTTCGGCGGTTCGCCACCAGCCAAGCATCACCACGTCGGTATTGAGCATGAAAGTTCCCAGTAGCGCTGAAAAGGCGAGCGGCCAGGCCGAATTCAGGATTTGGAGAGCTATTTTGAAATCCAAGTAACGGCGATTGAAAACTTTTAGAAACTGTTTTTTGACGATCAATATCGCCAATAGCGTCGAAAAAACGGCGCTGGCGATGTAAGAAAAAATCAGCGATTTTGAAGTAGGGGAAATTCTTAAAATAATAAATCCGGCTGCCATAATAACAACATTCATGGTAATCACGATAATTGCTTCCCACTCCATTTTTTCCAAGCCTTTTAAAAAAGCGTTAATGAATTCTCGAAGACCGTCAAAAAAAACCATCAGAGCCATCAGGGGGAAAAGAACAACCGCTTTTTCAATTTTGGAAAAACGAGGAGCCAAAAAAATCACCAAAAAAACGCTTATTAGAAGTAAAATGATTTTTATCCAAAAACTGGTTGAAAAATATTTATCTTTTTGTTCGGGACGGCTGGCCGTTTCTCTGGTCAGGATTGAATTAACGCCGATATCGGAAAAAAAAGTGAAAAAACCGGTAAAGCCCAAAACATAAGCGAAGATGCCGTATTCGGTCGCGCCCAAAATTCGGGCCGCGTAAATTATGATAATTGCCCGGAAAAATCGGCTGCCCACCTGGCTCAAGCTTAACCAAAAAATATTTTTGGCGACTGTTTGACGGGGAGTCAGATTTTGAAAGAAAAAAGTTTTTAATTTTGAAATCATTTAACTTTGGTGAAAACGTATCTGATGGTTTTAAAAATGATCAATAAATCCAAAAACAACGAACGATTTTTAATATAGTAAATGTCATATTTGAGTTTTTCAAAGGCTTCTTTCAAAGAAGCGCTGGGACGATAATAAATCTGAGCCCAACCCGTAACCCCGGGTTTAATAATGTGGCGAATTTCGTAGTAGGGGAGTTTTTTGTATTGTTTCGTTAATTCTATTCGCTCGGCCCTTGGGCCGACAAAAGTGATATCCCCGTTGAAAATGTTTAAAAGTTGTGGCAGTTCGTCTAGATGGGAGAAACGGAGAATTTTTCCTATTGGCGTCAACCGGTTGTCTTTTTCAATCGTCCAGAGAGGGCCCTTTATTTCAATTTTCATAGTTCTGAATTTATACAGCCAGAAGATTTTGTCGTTCTTTCCCATCCTTTGCTGTTTGAAAATAATCGGCCCTTTGGAGCTGATTTTAATCAGGACGGCGATGACGATAATCATCGGCAGAAAAATTATAAATAAAATGAAAGAAAGAATTACATCGGTTAATCTTTTAACAGCGTCAAACAAG
>JBBTRS010000012.1:0-6717 GCA_038065115.1 Patescibacteria group bacterium | reverse complement strand
GGAAAACCCCATCAGAAGCTTGGAGTGTTGCACTTCAGAGTTGAATGTACCTTTATACTTTTTGACAAATTGAAAAAAGTATGCTATAATTTGACCAAATTAAGCAGGGTGCTTGATTAGCTAAATTGCTGGCTAAATAGCAATAAATAATCAGTTCTTTAAAAAGAAAGGATGGTGTGCTATGGGCGACGTGTCATCAAAAGACGGGGTAAAAAAATCCGGGAAAGATTTGGGCGTTCATAAAATGGTTGATGGAAGGAAGAAGCTGTCTTTGAAATATTTAGAGCTCATCGCCGACAACATCGCGATAAAGACAGTCGCCGTTTCTAAAGATTCGTTATTCAAAAACGGTCATGTGGGATTTCGTCCTATCTGGGATGATTTTCGAAATCAGATTCTCAAAGCCATCCCGGGTTTAATTCCGGGTTTTAATGGTTTTCTCCGAAAAACCCGACTCACAGAATCCGTATTTGATCCAACTATTTTAGGGGAACTCAATAAGTCCCAGCTGTTCACGTTATCGGAATTCATGGCCATTATTTATTGGTTGTTATCAAGACAACCTAACAGCGAAGACGGCCAGCTCCTTGATAAGTATCAATCTAATCTTTTCTATGTAAAATTAAAACGTGCGGGCGTCATTGTCGTGAACGTGTCCTGGATTTCGGAACATCGCTACTGGCTCTTGGCTAATTGCGATCTCGTTACTTCGCGGCAATTATGTATGTGCTTCGGCGCTGCCCCTTGGACGAAGGGCGACTGCGTATTTTCTCGTAGCTAATGGTAGTCCCGGCAATAATTTATTGCCGGGACTTTTTTATTTCCGAAAAACAGGGGAAATGATATGATTAACAAGGGAAAAATCTTTTAAATGCTTAAAATTTCAAGCGATTCGGCAAAAAAAACAAAGGAAACCGCTCAGTTTTTGGCCGAAAAAGTTTTTAAAAAGCCATCCGGAGATTCGGCTCTGGTTATTGCTTTGTCCGGCGATTTGGGCGCGGGCAAAACCACTTTTATTCAGGGATTTTTAAAAATGGCTGGCGTCAAAAAACGAATTACCAGCCCCACTTTCGTAATCTTTAAAAGATTCAAGATTAACGATTTAAAATTCAAGAACATTTACCATGTTGATTGTTATCGGCTTAATAAGCCCGCAGAGATATTAAAATTAGGTTTTAAGGAAATTATCAATAACCCCCAAAACATCATTTTGATTGAATGGGCCGAGAAAATAAAAAATATTTTGCCCAAAAAAATAATCCGGATTAAATTTGATTATGGCAAAAAAGAAAACGAGAGAAAGATTGAAGTAATTAGCCATTTATGAAAACCTTATTGCTCATAGACGCCAATTCTTTAATTCACCGGTCTTTTCACGCCTTGCCCCCGTTTACGGCTCCCAATGGCGAGCCAACCGGCGCCCTTTACGGCTTATCAGCCATTCTTTTAAAAATAATCAAAGAAAAAAAACCGGATTATTGGGCTGCCGCTTTTGATCGGCCGGAGCCGACTTTTCGCAAAAAAATTTTTAAAGAATATAAAATCCAACGGCCCAAAGCGCCGGACGAATTGATTTCTCAGATTATCAAAGCCCGGGAACTTTTGGAAAATTTCGGTATAAAATTTTTTGAACAGCCCGGTTTTGAGGCTGATGATTTAATCGCGGCTCTGGTTAAGCATTTTAAACCGGAGAAAGATTTGAAAATTGTTATTTTGACCGGCGATCTTGATACTCTCCAGCTGGTTGACGATGGCAAAGTGGCGGTGGAAACGCCCAAGAAAGGAATCAGCGAAACGATTGTTTATGACAGAAAAGCCGTGCGGGAGCGTTTTTCTTTAAACCCCGAACAACTTCCCGATTATAAAGGATTGGCGGGCGATTCTTCGGACAATATTCCGGGCGTGCCGGGAATTGGGCCAAAGACCGCTAGCCGCTTATTGGGCGAATATCGCAGTTTAGACAATCTTTATCAATCCTTGAAAACAAAGGATATAAAAGATTTTCCAAAAAAAGATCAAAAACTTTTCCAAAAACTTTTAGATTACGAAAATCAGGCCTTTTTTTCCAAAAAATTAGTTTTACTCAACCAAGACGTTGAGTTGTCGGTTTCTTTAGAAGAGCTGGGGTATCAAGACAGGGGCGGTTCATTAGCTGATTATTTTAGCCAATTAGGATTTAAAAGTTTGATTGCCAGAATTTCCGGACAAAAATTTGTTGTCGAAACCGCGCCTTTACAGCAAGTAAATGTCTTGTTTCTGATAAACAAGGAAGAGGCGATTCGCGAGAAACAAGAATTAGGTTCTTCCAAGATTAAGATTGGTTTTGACCTGAAGTCTTTTGTTAAAGAATTTAAAAAAGATAACATCGGATTAGCCGGACCGTTTTTTGATTTAAAAATTGCCGGTTGGCTGCTTGATCCCGATCAAAAAGATTGTTCTTTGGCGGTTTTGGGCCATCGCTTCATTGGGCGTTTGATTCAAGATCCTAAGGAGCTTTTCCATCTGCTTTTTGATTCCCTAGGGAAGAAACTTCGGGAATTTGAGCTGACGAAGGTTTTTGAGGAAATTGAAATGCCGTTGATTGAAGTTTTGGCCGTTATGGAAAGCCGTGGCATCAAGGTGAATAAATCAATCTTAATCGGTCTCAACCGGGAATTGGCAGAGGAAATAAAAAAAATAGAGGAAAAAATTTATCAATTAGCGGGCTCGGTTTTCAATTTAAATTCGCCGAAGCAATTAGCCGAAGTTTTATTTGAAAAATTAAAAATCGGCCAGGGTTTGGTATCGGGACAAGCTTGGCACGGGGCAGGCAAAAAACATTCCACCGAGGCCCAATATCTTCATTTTTTAAAATCAGAACATCCCATTATTGATCTTGTTTTGGAATACCGCGAGGCTTTCAAAATAAAATCCGGATTCGTAGAACCGATTATTGATTATTTGGGCGATAGCGGCCGCTTGCATACCACGTTTAATCAGGCCGGCGCCGTTACCGGCAGATTGAGTTCGGAAAAGCCCAATCTTCAAAATATTCCTGCGGGGTCGCGTTGGGCCTCTGTCTTGCGCCGGGCTTTTGAAGCGGAATCCGGTTTTTCTTTGGTAGCTTTTGATTATTCCCAGATTGAATTAAGAATTCTGGCTTCTATCTCCGAAGATAAAAAACTCCAGCAAGCTTTTTTTGAGAATCAAGACGTTCATAAATTGACAGCCAGTCAGGTTTTTAATGTTCAGCTTGACGAGGTGACGCCGGTAATGAGGCAATTGGGAAAAACTCTTAATTTTGGCGTCATTTACGGAATGGGCGCCGAGGCCTTTGCCCGGACCGCCGGTTTGAGCAAGGAAAAGGCCGAAGATTTTATTGAGGAATATTTTTCTAATTTTCCCGGAGTTAAAGCTTGGCAGGAAGAAATTAGGACTGAAGCCAGAAATCTCGGTTATGTTAAAAATCTTAACGGCCGGCGTCGTTGGTTTTTGGAAATGGCTTCGCCGGCTATGTCTTCCGGACAGACGAGTTTGTCTTCTGGGCAGGCGAGTCTGTCTTTTGGTCAGGCAGGCTTATCTTCCAGTCAGGCAGGCCTGCCTGCCGGCAGGCAGGCTTCATATCTACCGTTTGGAGCTGAACGAGCTGCCGTCAATATGCCGGTTCAGGGCTTAGCCGCCGATATTTTAAAAATGGCTATGATAAAAACTTCTCAATTAGGGCAAGGCGTTAATCTCTTGCTCTCTATTCACGATGAATTGTTGTTTGAAATTAAAGACGATATTTTAGAAGAAACAATAGAATCTATTAAAAAAATAATGGAAAACATTTATCAGTTGACGGTTCCGATGAAGGTTGATGTTAAAATCGGCAAGAATTGGGGAGAAATGAAAGGGTAAAAATTTTTCTCTCGCCAAAATCCTTCCGCATTTCCCTTTCAGAACCAGAATAATTTTGCTCCAGCGGCAAAATTTTCTTTTCCCTCGGTGCTGAAATTCGCCTGCGGCGAAACCAATCTTTCAGCGCCTGCGGGATATTTTCTCAGACAAGTTTGGTTTGCTTTATAGTTACGGGTTGGCTGAAAAATAAAAAAGCCCGCTCAAAAATTTTCATCTTTGAACGGGCTTATTAGTTAATTTAACTTAGTCTTTCTTCCTCTTTTTCGATCATTTCTTCAATTAATTCTTCTTTCCAAATTTGTATAGCTTCTTGACGTAATCCATTGTTTTGCCGCGTTGACCATTCCTTTTTCTTTTTTAAAGCTTCTATTATTTCTTTGATTCTGCTTTCGTCAAAATCTTGTCTTTTTATTCTTTCCTCAACGAAGTTTTGCGCAAACTGGATATATGCCCCATATTCTCTAAGTTCAGTTACCTCACTAAACACATAAAGAATACCCAATCCAATAGCTATAAAAGTTCCCACCGGATGTCCGAGCGCAAAAATAACAACAATAATCCCAATAATTGCTATACCGTCCATCTTTACCTCCTTTTTAAAGAGCAAACATCTCTTGCGAGATGCCTACTCCTAAATTAATCAAATATAGACACCTCGTTTTAATGCCTAAAATATAGCCCGTTTTCAAAAGTTTGTCAAATAATATTCGTTGTAGAATATATCAGGACAAATCTATTTATGAGGATTTTGGCCGATGAAGTGATATAATTTCATTACTAGACATGAAAACTAAAATTATTAGATTTTTAAAACAGCTTGGATTTTATTGCCGTTTGCCGGAAATGAGGCCTTTTTGGGTGATTTTATTTTTGGTCGCGGCGGTGGCGATAATCAATCTCGTTTTCCTAAAAGGCATTTGGGCTTTGATTATTTCGGGGATTTTGCTTGTCATCGTTTCGGTGGTTTTTGCCGGTAATTTGCGATTGGCTCGTTCAAATTGGGAAGTCAAAATTGAACGCAATCAACTTCACGATGTCATTGAAAATCTCAAAGACGGCCTGATTGTTTACGACCCGGATTTTAAAATTCAGATTTTTAATAAAGCCGCCGAAGCGATTTTTAATATTTCAATGAAAGAAATCGTAGGGCAATATTTTAATCCGAGTTTTGTTCAAAATTCCAAATTCCAGTTTTTAGCCCAAGTGGTCTTCCCTTCGTTGGCGCCGATGGTTCGGCGGCTTTCGGAGCCGGACGCTTGGCCGCAGATCGTTGAGCTTTCTTTTGAAAACTTGTCGCTAAAAGTTATAACGAACCGCGTTGACGATCCCAGTGGCCGGCTTCTGGGTTTTTTTAAAATCATCCAGAATCGCACGCGGGAAAAAGAGCTGCTTCGCTCTAAAAGCGAATTTATTACGGTAGCGGCCCATCAATTAAGAACGCCCTTGACTGGCGTCAATTGGGCGATGGAGACGCTGGAAAAAGATTCAGATTTAAAGCCCGAGCACAGATCAATAATCGTTGAAAGCCATACCAGTGTTCAGCAATTGATAAAAATAGTTAACGATTTGCTTGATGTTTCTAAAATTGAAGAAGGGAAGTTTGGCTACCAGATGGAAAATGTTAATTTGATAGAATTTATGGAAAATATTATGGTTTCGGCCGATCTTGTGGCCAAAAAGTTCGGAGTGAAACTTTATTTTGAACGGCCGGCCGAACCTATCATCGTGAAAATAGATAGCCAAAGATTAGGTTTGGCTATTAATAATTTTCTAGACAACGCCATAAAATATAATGTTGAAAATGGCGAAGTGATTTTAAAAACAGAAAAACTTCGCGACAGGCCTTTCGTCCAGGTAAGCATCAAAGACACCGGCATTGGTATTGCCGCGGAAGAAGTTAAAAAACTTTTCGCTAAGTTTTATCGGGGCGGCAACGCGATGAGTTCCAATACCGCCGGCAGTGGCTTGGGGCTTTTTATCGCCAAAAACATTATTCGTCGCCATGGTGGAGAAATTTGGGCGGAATCAACCTTGGGCCGCGGCAGTATTTTTTATTTCACTTTACCTACCGATCCTAAGTTAATTCCGCCGGCCGAAGTTTTTTACGAGGAAGAAATTTGACGAATCTTCACGAATGGACAACAAATTTTCACGAATCACCAATAAATTCGTAATTTGCGTAGATTCGTCAAAATTAGTGGAAATTAGTTAAAATATTGGCATGCCCGAATTACCAGAAGTCGAAACTACAGTTAGGGAACTGGAAAATAAAATTATCGGAAGGAAAATTCTGAGGGCTTGGACCGACGCCGAAAAATTATTTAAGCCGAATTTTCTGGAATTCGAAAAGGGAGTAATCGGTCGGACTATCAAAGGAATTGACCGTCGGGGGAAAAATATAGTCATAGAACTTGATTCGGGCAAGCACATCCTCGTTCATCAAAAACTAACCGGCTCTCTTTTATACGGAGCCGAAATTAAAAATCCCTATATTCACCTGATTTTGTATTTAGATAAGGGCAAATTGGCTTTGTCGGATTTGCGGAAATTCGCCAAGGTGGCTTTCATTCCCGATTTGGAAAATTACCCTGATTATCAAAAGCTGGGCCCCGAACCTTTAAGCCGGAATTTCAGTTTAGGAAAATTTGAGGAAATTCTAAAAAAATCCAAAGGAAAAATTAAAAAGGTTTTAATGGATCAGCAAAAAATCGTCGGCATCGGCAATATTTACGCCGACGAAATTCTTTTTGAAACCAAAATTTCGCCGTTAAGGGAAACGCCGGAAATAAAACCGGCGGAAATCAAAATTCTTTATCAGGCAATCAAGAAAATTTTAAC
>JBBTRS010000011.1:0-5771 GCA_038065115.1 Patescibacteria group bacterium | reverse complement strand
ATTTCAGCGCCGAGGGAAAAGAAAATTTTGCCGCTGGAGCAAAATTATTCTGGTTCTGAAAGGCAATGGCGAAAGTTGAATTTTTCTTTTAAAATTGGCCTGATTTTTGTTTTCCTTTTTTGGTATCTTTTGGAAATAGTCGGAGCTTATCCGCATTATCTTTCTTATTTCAATCAATTTGGCGGCGGCACCGCTCAAGGATACCGCAATGTAACGGACTCCAATTATGATTGGGGCCAGGACCTTAAGCTCCTGAAAGATTGGGCCGAAAAAAACCTGCCTGCCGGTGGGCGGGTAGCGGTTGAATATTTCGGCGGTGGCGATGTTAAATATTACTTGGGCGATAAAGCGGAACTTTGGCAATCCTCGCGCGGCAACCCCAAAGATATCGGCATTGAATGGCTGGCGGTTTCCATAAATAACCTACAAAGCGCTTTGGCTCAAACGGCTACCGGCTTTGTTAGAAATCCCGAAGACGAATACCGCTGGCTACAGGAATCGCGGAATTCATTACAACCTGATTTCAAAGCCGGAACTTCAATATTCATCTATAAACTTTAATTCGTATTTTTCATTTACTATTGTAATTCCACGATCGTGGAATTACAATAGTAAATGAAAATAAAATTCTAATTATGAAATTATCCATTGGAATCGTCGGTTTGCCGAATGTCGGCAAATCAACGTTGTTTAAACTAATAACAAAACAAGAGGTGAATATCGCCAATTATCCTTTTGCCACCATTGACCCGAATATCGGCATAGTCCCCGTTCCCGACGAACGACTGGAAAAATTGGCGAAATTAAGCGGTTCAAAAAAAATCATTCCGGCCGTGGTGGAATTTTACGATATCGCGGGCTTGGTCAAAGGCGCCAATAAGGGCGAGGGTTTGGGCAGTCAATTTCTCTCCCATATCAAAGAAGTCAACGCCGTTGTTGAAGTCGTCAGGTGTTTTGAATCAAGCGAAATTATCCATATTGAAAACAAAGTTGACCCGTTAAGCGACATAGACACCGTCAACACGGAATTAATTCTAAAAGATTTGGAAACTGTTGAAAAAAGAATCGCCAAACTGGAAGGAGAAGCCAAAACCGGCGACAACAAAAAAATAAAAGATTTTGAGATAATTAAAAAAATCCGAGATGGACTGAACAAAAACATTCTGGCAACCAATCTCGGCGAAGAATTGATAAGCGAACCGGTTGTTGAAGAAATGAATCTTTTAACCGCCAAGCCGCAAATTTATCTCTTAAACGGCGTAGCCGGAGACGTTTCCGAAGAATTAAAAACCAAAATTAAATCCCTCCGAGCCGATTATTTAATATCGGACTTAAGCGGCAGTCAAAGCGTCAATGAACTGATTAAAAAAGCGTATAAAATGCTGGGGCTGATTAGTTTTTTAACAACCGGCGAAGACGAAAGCAGGGCCTGGACCATCAGAAAAGAGGCTAAAGCGCCGGAAGCGGCTGGCGCCATTCACACCGATTTTGAAAATAAATTCATCCGAGCCGAAGTCATTAATTGGGAAAAGCTATTGGAAGCCGGCGGCTGGGTCAAGGCGAAACAAAAAGGATTAATTAGAATTGAAGGCAAAGATTATGAAGTTCAAGACGGCGATGTAATGGAGATAAGACATTCGTAATCTGATATTATAAATAATAAGGTGCTTTTGAGAATGGCGTTAATAGAGGATCGATGCTAAAAAATTTTACTACCACAACAGTGGATTTACAGACAGGATCAAACATAGTATTTAATTACTATAATGATTCTGGTGGAATAGTAGATACCGCCTCGGGTTATGCCAGAATAGTAATGTTAGCGCTTGAATAAATTACTTGATTGCGTTTTGCGCGGTTTTCTAATCTTACGAGGCTAAGCCTTATAAGATTTTATATAAATTCAATTACGAGCCCTGCCAAGTAAATTCTATGAACCGCTTTTGCGCCGTTTTTTGTTTTCCTTGAGTAAATCCTGAAATTTTTATATATTTAGTAATATGTTCAGGGATGTTAAAAATCTAAAAATTCCCGAAATTGAAGAAAAAATTCTGAAATTTTGGCAGGATAATAAAATTTTTGAAAAATCAAAAAGCTCTAAGCTAAAAACCAAAAGCTTTAGTTTTTACGACGGCCCTCCGTTTCTAAGCGGCAAGCCTCATTACGGCCATATTTTAGCCGCGACTATCAAGGACACAATCGCCCGATTTCAAACGATGAAGGGGTTTAAAGTTGAAAGAAAAGCCGGCTGGGATTGCCATGGCTTGCCGGTAGAGAATTTAGTGGAACAAAATCTTAATTTCAAAAGCAAGAAAGACATTGAAAAAATCGGCATTGATAAGTTCAACGCCGCTTGTCGGGATTATGTTCTTAACTGCGAAAAAGACTTTCAGAAAACTTTGGAACGGGTCGGCCGCTGGGCCGATTATTCCAAGGCTTATTTTACTTTGGACAATTCCTATATGGAATCGGTTTGGTGGGTTTTCAAAAAGCTTTGGGACGAAAAATTGATTTATAAAGATTTTCGGGTGACTCCTTATTGCCCCCATTGCGGGACGCCTCTTTCAAATTTTGAAGTCAATCAGGGTTATCGGGAAGCCGAAGACCCTTCGGTTTATGTCAAATTCCCGGTCAAAGGTGAAAAAAACACTTATTTTTTAGTCTGGACAACGACTCCTTGGACATTGCCGGCTAATCTGGCTATCGCTGTTAATCCAAAACTTGAATATATAAAAATCAAGAAGTCGGATTTTTCAAAAATCCCGGCAGGAGAAAAAATGCCGGAAAACGAATATTATTGGGTGGCAAACGAGATTTTTAAAAAAGAATACAATAAAGAAACCGGTAATTTTAAAGGCGCGCGAGTAACTCCAACCGAAGAAATTATAAAAGGAGCGGCTCTTGTTGGAAAAGAGTACGAATCGTTGTATCAAATTCCGGATTCCAAATCCCAAGTCCCAAATTCTTATAAAGTTTTAGCGGCGGATTTTGTTAACACCGAAGAAGGCACGGGGCTAGTTCACCTTGCTCCGGCTTTCGGGGAAGACGACATGAAAACCGGCAAAGAAAACAATCTTCCCATCCTGATAACCGTGGACGAAGAAGGCAGGGTAAAACAAGGCATAATCGGCGAGGGATTATTCGTTAAAAAAGCCGATAAGATTATCTTGGAAGATTTGGAAAAACGGAACCTTCTATATGAATATCGGAAAGAAACTTTCAAACACCAATATCCTTTTTGCTGGCGCTGTGATTCGCCCCTGCTTTATTACCCTTTAAATGCCTGGTATGTCGCCGTTACCAAAATAAAAAACAAACTTATAGAAAATAATAAAAAGATTCATTGGGTGCCGGAGCATATTAAAGACGGGAGGTTCGGCAAATGGCTGGCCGAGGCGCGGGACTGGGCTTTTTCCCGAAATCGTTTCTGGGGAACAGCTCTGCCAATTTGGCGCTGTCATTTTTGCCAAAAAGATATTGCCGCGGGCTCGCTCAAAGAGCTTGGTCAATTATCGGTAAAAAGCAACAATCGCTATGTAATCCTGCGGCACGGCGAAGCCGAATCTAATCGTAAAAAATTTCTTTCTTGCTGGCCGGAAAAAAAACCGGTAAAACTTACCGACAAAGGGGAAAAACAAATAAAAAAAGCGGCTCAATTCCTAAAAAGGAAAAACATTGAACTTATTTTTTCTTCGGATCTCCAGAGAACAAAGGAAACAGCGAAGATCGTTTCCGAAAAAATAAAGGTCCCTGTTCAATTTGACGAACGACTGCGCGAATACAATATCGGCGAATTCAACGGGCAATCAATAAAAAAATTCGGTGAGTTTGAAAACGAGAAAATAAATTTATTTTCCAAAACGCCCAAAGAAGGAGAAAACTTAGACGATGTCAGGAAACGGATGATGAGTTTTATTCTGGAACTTGAGAAAAAACACAAAAATAAAAACATTTTGATTATCGGGCATGGCTACCCTCTTTGGATACTGGAAGGAGCATCGCAAGGCCTTGACGACAAGGATATCGTAAAAACATTAAAAAATTATATTGACGTGGGGGAAGCGCGGGAAATTAAATTTTTCAATCTGCCTTATTCTGAAAACGGCCGGCTTGATTTGCATCGTCCTTACATAGACGCGATAGAATTAAATTGCCCTCAATGCGGCGGCAAAGCCAAAAGAACTTCCGAGGTTTTTGATTGCTGGTTTGAATCAGGGGCTATGCCTTACGCCCAACGGCATTACCCTTTTGAAAACAAACTATTGGTTGAAAAAACTTTTCCGGCTGATTTTATCGCTGAAGGACTGGACCAAACCCGGGGCTGGTTTTATACCCTTCATGTTTTAGCCGCGGCCTTAACTCTTAAAAAAATCGGCCTCGGAAAAGATCAGCCGGCTTTTAAAAATGTCGTGGTTAACGGTCTCATTCTGGATGCATCCGGAAGTAAATTAAGCAAAAAATCGCGCAATTATACCGAACCGGAAATTATTATTAATAAATACGGCGCTGACGCCTTGCGTTATTTCCTTTTGAACTCCACCCAGATTGGCGAAGATTATCAGTTTTCCGATAAAGGAGTGGAAGAAGTTTTCCGAAAAGTAATTGATAAATTTAAAAATGTTTTTTATTTCTATGACTTATATGGCGGTAAGGTTCAAGATTCCAGCCTGATCGGCAAATTAAAAATTCAAAATAAGAATTTATTAGATCAATGGGTGTTGGCCCGGCTTAACGAAGTTATCGGGAAAATGACGGCTAAAATGGAAGCTTACGAACTTACCGAAGCCACTAGGATTTTAGCGGATTTTATTGACGATCTTTCTAATTGGTACTTGAGGCGTTCCCGAAAAAGATTTTCTGATTTTATCAAGACCGGCGGATTAATCGCTAAAAAAGATTTTGAACAAGCTTCGGCGGTTCTTAATTATGTTGTTTTGGAAACCAGCAAATTAATGGCGCCGTTCGCTCCGTTTATCGCCGAAATGGTTTATAAAGGCGTTAAGCGTCTAAAATCAAAAATAAAATCGGTTCACCTTGAGGATTGGCCAACAATTCAAGATTCAAGATTCAAGATTCAAGATTCAAGATTATTGAAAGATATGGCTGAAATTCGGCGATTGGCCAGTTTAGCTTTAGCTAAAAGATTGGAAGCCGAAATAAAAGTGAGACAGCCGCTGACTTCGTTTAGCGTCAAGCGTCAAGCGTCAAGCGTCAAGTTGGATAAAGAATTGTTAGATATTCTAAAAGACGAGATTAATGTTAAAGAAATTATTTTTGATTCCGAAATCAAAGAAGAAATAGAATTGGACACCGAAATAACGCCCGAATTAAAAATAGAAGGCATTTTAAGGGATTTGGCTCGGCTAATTCAAGGGTTGCGTCAAGACGCCGGCTATCAGCCAAAAAACAAAATTATTTTAATGATTAATTGCCCGGAGGAATTAAAAATAATCTTAGAAAAAAACGGGGATTTTTTTAAAAAAGAAATCAATGCCCGCGATATTGAATTAAGACAATCGGCCAAGTTTGACGCGGAATTAAACACCAAGTTGAATGATTGGCTAATTTGGCTGGGAGTAAGAAAAATTTAAAACTACAACCCTCTTAGCCACTTATCCAAAGCGGTCAGAACATCGTTTAAGCCAGCTTGCCCGGATTTCCATCTCCCGATAAAAGCGATCAACTCGCTCATTTCTATTCTGTTGTTTTGATTGAGGTCGGCGAGGTGGAAGGTTTGCGTTCCGTAATTACAAATATCAGCCGGGCAGGGA
>JBBTRS010000010.1:0-17730 GCA_038065115.1 Patescibacteria group bacterium | reverse complement strand
AGAGCTTGTCGGCGTAAATCAAGGGCCGGATAGCGAGCTTTTTAAATTTCTTGGAAAATCTAAGGAAAGATTCACAGTAGAAGATAAAAAGCGTCTCAAAAACGAAGGCAAATCCGATAAAGAAATTGAAAATATGGAATTGGCCGGCAAGGGTATCCTCTGGGTTCTTTGGGAGATTTACGGAGTGGATATCCAGAGTATTGAGTTCGCTTCCATTACTGTTGGCAAAGAATACGAAACAGCGGCGGCTAAAAAATGGTCGGCGGAAAGAGAAAAGGAGGAGATTGAAATAAAAGCCTCCGCTGAAGCGAAAAGAATAGACACTCTAGCCGAAGCTGAAGCGAGAAAAATAGATACCTTGGCTGGAGCTGAAGCGAGAAAAATCAAAACGGTTTCCGAAGCAATTAGAGCGCAAGGAGAAGTTGGCCTGGCCCTTAAAGCAATGGATACGATTGAAAAGGCCAGCGCTAAAGCCGGAAATATGATTTTTCTCCCCAGCAAAGTAGTTGATGTTTTAAATCAATTCGGTAGCCAGGGGAAGGAAGGAGGGGACAAAAAATGATTATTTGGATTGTATTGGCCATAGCGGTGATACTAATTTTAATTACTATCATCGCCAATAGCACTCCCTCTTATGACGAAAAAAAAGAGGAGGATGACGAAACGAAAAGCGCCAAAACTCCGGACGCCTCAAAAGCCAAAAAGAATTACTTATGGCCGATTATCGCCGTAATTCTTCTGGGGATCCTGGTTTGGGCTGTAATCTTCGCTTTGTCTGGAGCCGCCAAAAAACAGGCGGCTCCGGTTCGACAGGTGGCGATGGAATTTCACCTTAAAGTGGGCGAGGAAACACCGACAGTGGAAGTCGGTTTTGAAACCCGCCATCTTTTGTGGGCGAATAAACCATATCAGGCCGTTTCCGTTCAAAAGGACGGCAGTCGGATTATCTACCCGATGCCTGCTGGTCCAGAAACATGGAATGGCGATGAACCCGGCGGGCGATTGCGGCTGATAGGAAAGGAGGAAGACACGGTAATAAAAATAGTAGAAGTAAAATAATTTTTTTGCTTTTACTATCAAAAACCCCGTTAGATATTTATTATCTAACGGGGTTTCTTTAATTTGATTTAGATGGTTTATAAATTTGGTTTAAGAACCAATCAATTGCCGAACGATGAATTCCACGCCTTTCGCGATTAAACCGACACCGATAGCCACCGCCGCGTAAATCAATTTGTTTTGGGCTTCGGCTACCTTGTCCGGTTCTCCGGCGCTGCCAAGATAAGCAAAAGCCGCCAGCATGATAAAGAACACGGCAATAATTAAAAGAATGGTGAAAATCCAATTGATGAGGGTATTAAGAATACGGAAAACACCTTCAATGCTAGTCACCGGCGTCGGGGGTGTCTGGACACCGCTTTGAGCTAAAACCAAAACCGGCAGGCTGATTAACGAAAGCAATAAAATAGTTTTTATTTTTTTATTTTTCATATTTGTTTAGAAAATACCGACCTTTTTATTAAAATCTAACTTCCCAAAAGTTGCTTAATAATCAAAGTAATCCCTTTGGATATTAAAATTATAGCATAACCGACAACTGTCCAGAGAATCATTTGTTTGGCGCTTTTCAGATTTTCGGGATTGTCCCCGGCGGTTAAAATTTTGAAAGCGGCCAGGAGAATCATTAAAGTGGCGATTGGCGCCGCGATAACAATCAAATAGCCCGTCACTCTGTCAATGATTTCGGCAAAAGTGCTTGTAGTCCCTAAAGGATTGGGCAATTTGTAACTGTCTCCATTGACTCCGCTCGGTTTCGCTCCGCTTCCCGGTATTGCGTCGGCCAAAACTTTATTTGTTCCCAAAACTAACCCTAAAAATTTTATTAAAAGATAATTCATAAATTAAACCTTACATTGAATTTCGTCCCATGGCCAGTCTATTTTTCCGGTCATTAAATGAAAAAAAGTATTGATAATCACCCAAGAGCAGGCAAGAATGACTATGCCGACAATTGCCGACCAAATAATGCCCTGGCTTTCTTTAATTTTTGCCGGATTGCCGCTGCCGAGCATCATCATTATACCGCCGTAGACAATAAAAGCGATAGCTAGGACAGAAGAAATTTCCATTAAAAATTTCAAGACATTTTGCCCTAACTGAAAGAGGTGGCAAAAAGAGCAGGGGTTGCCTTCTTCGCCGCAGGGCACCAAGCCGGCGGCTGAAGCAGTAGAAAATAGAAAATAAAAAGTAGAAAGTAGAATTAAACAGAAAATAAAAAGTAGAAAGTAGAAAGTAGAATGAAGTTTTTCCCCTGGGATTTTTTGTTTCTGGCTATTTATTTGTTTCATAATTCTATTTTCTAGATTCTATTTTCTACTTTCTCATCATTAGCTGGCTAACTTCGGCTTCAGCTTGGTCAAGGGCGGTTTCAGCTGACTGCCGACCGTTTATTACCGATTCTATCATATCTGAAAAGATAGTTTCAATTTTATTGTCGTTAATCTGCGGCCAGGATTTGGCGGTCAAAATTTGTTTGGCGAAAATACCTATCTCCGGATCATTGGAATATTCGTTAATCAAAAATCTTAAAGCCGGCGGTTTTTGGGTTTCCTGAAGATAATTTTTGGCGTTATTTTGATTGGTTGTCAGAAGAAGAATAAAATCCCAAATCAAATCGGAATACTGGCTTTTATTGGAGACCGTATAGCCCCAATAATTGGCGTAATTGACCGCTTTGGCCGGATTGTTTTGAGGAATTGGCGCCACTCCTAAATTTAAAAGAGGATTCTTGGCTTTTAGATTAGGCAGTTGATAGGCGTAATTGAAGATCATCGCGCTGGAACTTTCGGCGAAAGAATCAAGAGAATAATGGAGGGCTTCGTTCCAAGTGTAATCAAAATTTATCGGGTTGGCGAAGCGGGTATAAAATTCCAAAGCGTTTAATCCGGGCGAAAAACCGCCGGTCAGACTTTGAGCAAAAGTAGCCCGCGTGAAATCTCGGTCGGTCATTTCGGCGCCGGCTTGAAGCATTAAAAGGCTCAAAAGATCGGTCGCTCGGTTAACGCTTTTGTTGGAACCGCCGATAGCCGCCGCGGCCCGGCTGATTTTTCCGGTTTTATCCAAAATTCTTAATTGAGGAACAATATTCTGGAATTCCAGCCAGGTGGTTGGCGCCAGAGCTATGCCACTTTGGTCAAAAATATCTTTATTGTAAACAAGAGCCAAGGTGTCAATTGAAAGAGGAAAGGCATAAATAGTATCGTTGGAAGTGAAATCTGTTTTAACCACTTTGGGGAAAAGTTGGTCGCCGTAAACAGCGATGTTTAGTTTTTCTTCGGGCAGGGGAGAAATTTTATCATAATGTTTTGGCAGCCAGGTATTATGGATCATAAAAATATCCGGCCCTCGACCGGCCGCCAAAGCGTTGATTAATTCGTTTTCGTAAGTTTCGGGGTCAAGCTGGCGATAATTTATTTTTATCCCTTGATGAAGATCTTGGAATTGATCAATGACGTTTTGGTAAACGCTGGACTTGTCAAAAACTCCCCAAAAGTCCAAATCAGCTTTGACTTGTTTTTTGGAGGCGGTTCGCAATCCCGGAATAACGCCCGTAAAAATTAAAATTAAAAACAAGACAACGACTCCGACAATGCCGAGAATAATTGTTTGGTTGCGGGTAACTTTAGTCATAGTATTTCTCTAAATTCTAAATTCTAAATTCTAGATTCTAGATTCTAGATTCTAGATTCTAGATTCTAGATTATTATACCGTAATCATCCCCACTAATTTATCACCGGGGTCAAGGTTCATGATTTTTACTCCTTGAGTCGCCCGGCCCGCCAAACGGATGCTTTTGATCTCGGTTTTTAGAATTTGTCCTTTGGCTGAAATCGCTAAAATTTCTTCAACTTCGTCAATGATTTGGCTGGCGATAATCGGTCCGGTTTTGGCGGTGATTTTCGCGGTTTTAATTCCCGAACCGGATCTGTTTTGGATTTTGTATTGCTTTAAAAGCGTCTGCTTGGCGAATCCGTTAGCCATAACTACCAATAATCTTGAATCTTGAATCTTGGATCTTGAATCTTTTTTTATTATATCAAGTCCGCTGACGAAATCTTCCCCGCCTGCCGAACGAGCGGATTTTTTAAATTTAATGGCTTTCACTCCGCTGGCGGTTCGGCCCATCGATCTGACTTGTTTTTCCGGAAAACGGATAGCCTGGCCCAAAGAGGTCGTTAAAATAATTTCGTCTTTGCCCGAAGAAAGCTTAACCCATTTCAAAAGGTCGTCTTTCTTAAGCTTGATGACAATCAGGCCGTTGCGGCGGATGTTGGCAAAATCGCCAAGCGGTGTTTTTTTAATGAATCCGCGCTTGGTGGCCATCAACAGAAATGCCGAATCGTGAGCTTCGGAATAGCTGATAATCGCGTTGATTTGTTCATTGGGCGACAAGTCCAAAAAATTATAAATTGATTTGCCTTTGGAAGTTCGGCTGGCTTCCGGAATTTCATAGGCCTTGGTTTGAAAAACTCGGCCGCGATCCGTGAAAAACAAAACATTGTCATGGCTTTTTGTCGTCAAAATTTGGGTGACGAAATCTTCTTCTTTCAGATCAAAGCCGATGAGTCCCTTGCCGCCGCGTTTCTGGGTTTTGAAATTATCGGGCGACAACCTTTTTATATAATTGCCTTGACTCAAAGTGATAATGGCGTCTTCCTGGGGAATCAGGTCTTCTTCGCGGTATTCCTTGACTTCGGTGCTGATGATTTTAGTTCGCCGCGGTTCGTTGAAGTTGGTTTTTAATTCGGTCAATTCAGTCTTGATAATTGAAAGAATTTCTTTGGGATGATTCAAGATGAACTGAAGATCGGCGATTAATTTCTTTTTTTCTTTCAATTCGTCTTCCAGTTTTTGGCGTTCCAGCGCGGCCAGCGTTGAAAGCTTCATTTCCAAAATGGCATTGGCCTGGATATCGCTGAACTTGAATTTAGCCACCAAATTCTGGCGGGCGGTTTCCCGGTCTTTTGATTTTTTGATGGTGGCGATAATTTCGTCAATCGCGTCCAGCGCCTTTACCAAGCCGGTTAAAATATGAGCTCGTTCTTCGGCTTTTCTTAAATTAAATTCGGTTCTTCTTTTGATAACTTCCTGGCGGTGTTTTATCCAGGCGCTAAGAATGTCTTTTAAAGACATTACCTGCGGCTGGATGCCGTTGACCAGAGCCAGCATATTTAAATGAAAATCTTTTTGAAGATCGGTGTGTTTGTAAAGAAAATTCAAAACTTTTTGGGGGTTAGAATCGTTTTTTAATTCAATCACGATTCTTAACCCTTCCCTGTCGCTTTCGTCCCGAATATCTTTGATGCCTTCAATTTTTTTGTCTTGAACCAGCTCGGCCATTTTAATGATAAGCTCGGATTTATTGACTTGATAAGGAATTTCGGTAATGACGATATCAAAGCGGTTTTCGCGGCGTTCCTGGATTTCGGCGGCCGCTTGCATGGTAACCGAACCTTTTCCCATAGCATAGGTTTCGGCGATGGATTTGTTGTAAATATAGCCGCCGGTGGGAAAATCCGGACCCGGCACCAGCTTTACCAAATCTTTAATTTCGGCTTGAGGGTTGTCAATTAAATATTTAACGGCTTCTATTATTTCGTTTAAATTATGCGGCGGAATATTGGTGGTCATGCCCACGGCGATTCCCATTGTTCCATTAACTAAAAGATTGGGGAACTTGGCGGGTAAAACTTTTGGTTCCAGCCGGGTATTGTCGTAATTCGGCTGCCAATCAACCGTTTCTTTTTCAATGTCGGTTAATAATTCCTCGGCGATTTTTGAAAGACGGGCTTCGGTGTAGCGGTAGGCCGCCGCGGAATCCCCGTCAATGCTGCCGAAATTTCCTTGGCCGCTAATCAGCGGGTATCTTAAAGAAAAATTCTGGGCCATTCGGACTAAGGCGTCATAAACCGCGATATCGCCGTGAGGGTGATAACGGCCCAAAACCGAACCGATAACGGTAGCTGATTTTCTGAACTTAGCGTCGCTTTTTAACCCGTCTTCCATCATAGCGTAGAGAATCCGGCGGTGAACCGGTTTCAGCCCGTCTCGGACATCCGGCAGAGCGCGGGAGACGATAACCGAAATGGCGTAATCCAGGTAAGACTCTTTCATTTCGTCCGTGATCTCTCGGGGTTCTATGTTTTGTTTTGGTTGTTCCGTCATAATTTAAAATTTTTACGGCAAAAGTTTAGGGGAAATTTTTTCGGAACTGGTAGCGAAATCAACAGCGCCGCTTTCAATTGATATTTCGCGGGTGGTCGCGACTAATTCTTTTATTTGGCTGGTGATAATTTTTAATCCCGTCAAAAAAACTTGCCAGGGGGATTCTTTGGGAATTTTAACCAATGGCTGATTGTTTTTTTCCGATTCCGCCGGTCCCAGATTGACGATTGTTTTGTTTAAATAAACCACCCATGAGCTGATTACTATAATCATAGCTAAAGCGCTCAAAACAAAAAGCCAGCGTTTTTTCTTGGTTTCATCGGCGGTTTGAATATTTTGAACAACTTTTTTTAAGTTTTTAAACATCCGATTATTAATTTTTCTTTGGAAAGTTCTTTTTTATTGACGGTCAGTTTTTCTTGCGGTTCCGTGTCATTTTTACCCAATTCATTAAGAAAAGGTTTTAAGTCTTTGGGGTTATCAAAAAGCGTTGGGACAATTAAACTTGGTTTTAATTGGCGGATTAATTTAGCCGCCACCGATGTTTCAATAAAAGGCTTGCCGCCGGCTGGCATGAAAACAATGTCCGCGTCTTCCAGGTATTCCTGAAAGTCTTTAATTTCGTCCGCGTTTGCTAAATAGCCCAGCAGAACGATTTTGAGCTCGTCTATTTCTACCAAATAAGCCGTTCTTGGTTGTTTTGGGTTTTGCCTGCCCGCCGTAGCCTCGGCGTAGGCGGGAGTTTCAGATTTTAAGCTTGTTAACGGCCAGCCTTTGATAGAAATATCTTTAACTTCGTATTCTCCCGGGTAGTTGATTTCAAAAGCTTCGCTTGTCGCTTGTCGCTTGTCGCTTGTCGCCGAGGTAGTGGTTCTGATAATAACATCGGCTCGACCGCGAAAAGGAGAAAGCCCACTTTCTTTTTTTTCCCCGTGGGAGATCCCCCGTAGGGGGACAAAGGGATCGGTAACTATAACCAATTCTCCGCTTTGGAGTTTAAAACAATTTTTTCCGTACCAAGTTATGACCATAATTTAATTTTGCAACTTTTCTCCAGGCCTCTCTATTTATCCATTTCTATTAAATAGAAATATAAAGCCGTTTCCTGACGAGAAAGATTGCTTTTGATTTTTTCTATTATAATGCATCTCCCCTTGATTTTCAAATGAAAGTCGCTAGAATTGTGAAATATGCTTACCAATTTAAAAAATAATGTTATCAGCCAGCTTGCGCAAACCGATCCGGATTTAATTTCTTTGTTGAAAATTGGCGATTTAATTGAAGGGCGGGTTTTTAAAAAAGAACCCAAAAGCTTATTTTTGGATTTAGGGAAACACGGCACCGGAATAGTTTACGGAGTGGAATTTATTAACGCCAAGAATATCATCAAAGATCTTGGTCCCGACAGCCCCGTAAAAGCGAAGGTCGTTGATTTGGATAACGAAGAAGGCTACATTGAGCTATCTTTAACCGAAGCGGGCAAGCACAAGGTTTGGGATGAATTAAAACAATTAAAAGAACTGGACGAACCTATTAAGATAAAAGCGTCTGGTTTTAATAGTGGCGGTTTGACGGCCGAAATGAGCGGTTTAATGGCTTTTTTGCCGGTTTCTCAATTAAGCAATGAACATTATCCGCGAGTTGAAGACGGCGATAAAAAGAAAATCGCTGAAGAATTGAAAAAAATAGTCGGTCAGGAATTAATGGTGAAGATTATTGATTTTAATCCGCGAATCGGTAAATTGATAATTTCCGAGCGGGAAGTGGTTGACAGGCCGTCAAAAGCTTCATTGGGTCAATATCAGGCGGGCCAAATAATTGACGGAATTATTTCCGGAGTGGCCGACTTTGGCGCTTTCGTGAAATTTGTTGATAATCCGGTTGTTGAAGGACTGATCCATATTTCCGAATTGGACCACCGATTGATTGATAATCCCAAAGAAATAATCAAAATTGACGATGTCGTTAAGGCCAAGATAATTGACATTAAAAACGGAAAAATTTTTCTTTCCTTGAAAGCCCTGAAACCCAATCCCTGGGACACGGTTGAGGCAAAATATAAAAACGATCAGGAAGTTATGGGCGCGGTTTCCAAGTTTACGCCTTTTGGCGCCTTCATTAATCTTGACAACGAAATTCACGGCCTGCTCCATGTTTCGGAATTTGGCAGCGTTGAAGAAATGAAAAAACAATTGGAAACAGGAAAATCATACAAATTTATTATTAGCTTGATTAAGCCTCAGGAAAAAAGATTGATTTTGAAATTAGTAAAATCTTAATTTATTTAGTATTATTTAAACGTACTCGGAAATTGCAGTCGTCCTTAATTTTTTAAGTTTAACGCGGTTATTGCGAATAACGCGCGGGGTTCGTTAATATAATAAATAATCCAATGAAGCTTTTTGCTAAAAATATTTTTTGGGCCGTTACTGTTTTAATCACGATTTCGTTTCTTTTTTCTCTTCTTACCCAGTCGGTTAAAACGCCACAATTAATTACTCTGAACGATTTGTCTTTGAAAATTAACGCCGGCGAGGTGGGCAAGATTGTTGTCAACGAAAACGATCTTTTTATTGATTTAAAAAATGGAGAAAAATTAATTTCCAAGAAAGAATCCGAGGCCGGATTTTCGGAAACCTTGCGTAATTTGGGGGTTGATACCGAGGCTTTGCGTCAAGTGTCTTTTGAAATCAAAGAAGCCTCGGGGTTGAAATTTTGGATCGGCGTTTTAGTGCCGACTCTTTTGCCCTTGTTAATCATCGGATTTATTTTTTGGCTGATGTTTCGTCAAGCGAAAAGCGGGGCGAATCAAGCCTTTTCTTTCGGTCGCGCCAACGTGAAAGTCTTCGCGCCTTTCAAAGACCGGATAACTTTTGAAAATGTGGCCGGCTTGAGAGAAGCTAAACAAGAATTGACGGAAGTCATTGATTTTCTGAAGAACCCTAAAAAATATTTAGAAATCGGCGCTCGTATTCCTCGCGGAATTTTACTTTTGGGATTGCCGGGAACAGGCAAAACCTTGATTGCCCGGGCGACGGCCGGCGAAAGCAATGTTCCTTTCTTCCATATGTCCGCTTCTGAATTCGTAGAAATGTTTGTGGGAGTCGGAGCCAGCCGCGTTCGCGATCTTTTTTCAATCGCTAAAAAAAATGCCCCCTGTATCGTGTTTATAGATGAAATTGACGCCGTTGGCCGGGAAAGAGGAGCGGGTTTGGGCGGTGGCCACGATGAAAGAGAGCAAACGCTTAATCAGATATTGGTGGAAATGGACGGTTTTGACCGGGATACCAATGTTATTGTTTTGGCCGCCACTAATCGACCCGATATTCTTGATCCGGCTCTTTTGCGTCCCGGCCGTTTTGATCGCCGCGTGATTCTGGATATGCCGGATATTAATGACCGCGAGGCTATTCTCAAAATTCATTGCAAAGGAAAATCTTTAGGCCAGGATATTGATTTAAAACAAGTATCCATTCGCACCCCGGGTTTTTCCGGAGCCGATTTGGCTAATTTGGTTAACGAAGCCGCTATTTTAGCCGCTCGTCAAAACAAACATTCTATTAGTCAGGAAGATTTATTTAATTCCATTGAAAAGGTTATTCTTGGTCCGGAACGTCGGGCTAGGGTAATTTCCCAAAAAGAGAAAGAACTTATCGCTTATCACGAAGCGGGCCACGCTTTGGTGGCGGTCGGCCTTAAAGACACCGATCCGATTCACAAGGTTTCAATTATCAGTCGGGGCTTGGCAGGGGGTTATACTTTAAAATTGCCTCTTGAAGAAAGAAGAATAAAAACCAAGTCTCAATTTTTGTCCGATTTAGCGGTTTTGTTCGGCGGTCATATTTCCGAATCAATAGTTTTTAACGATATCAGCACCGGAGCGTCAAGCGATTTGAAGCAAGCCACCGACTTGGCCAAGAAATTAGTCACTCGTTACGGAATGAGCGAAAAATTAGGGCCGCGGACTTTCGGCAAAACCGAAGAATTAATATTCTTAGGCCGCGAAATTACCACCGAAAAAGATTATTCGGAGGAATTAGCCAAACAGATTGACGGCGAAGTAAGCGCTTTTGTAGAGCGGGCTCTTAAAGCCGCCAGAAAAATTATTTCTTCCAATCGCAAAGCTTTGGATGCTTTAGCCAAAACATTGCTTCAGAAAGAAAGCATTGAACAGGAGGAATTTAATAGAATTGTTGGAGGATTCAAAATCAAGCCTATAAATGTCTAAAAACAAAAGAATTGATTTTTAGAGCGAGATTCAATACTATCAGAATATGACTAAGGTTAAATTTGGGGTAAATATACCGGTTTCTGTTCTTAAAGAAGGCAATAAGTTTGTAGCTTATTCGCCGGTTTTTGATTTGTCCACTTCCGGTGATGACTATAATGAAGTTAAAAAGCGATTTAAAGAAATTGTTGGAATCTTTCTTGAGGAACTTGTTAAAAAAGGAACCTTAGAAGAGTCTTTGTTAGATTTGGGCTGGAGAAAAGCTCATTCCAAATTGGTTCCACCGATTGTCATTTCTCAAGAATCTCAGACTATTCGCCTACCGGTTCGGGTATAGCTTATGAATTATGCCAAAATTATCGCCTATTCACTGGAAGAAATTCGAAAAATTTGTTTTATTCGTTGGCTGTAAATTTAAAAGAGAAAAAGGCGATCATAGGATTTATTGGAGAGATGATTTAAAACGGCCGATAGTTTTCCCTCGTGATAGCGAATTACCAGTTTTTGTTATTAAGAATAACTTGCGTATTTTAAATATTGGAGTAAAAGAATATTTAGAAATTTTAGGACAGGATTTATGAAAATCAGAGTCGGCGTCTTAAGGGGAGGGCCGTCGGTTGAGCATGAAATTTCTCTTTTAACCGGAGCCAATGTTTTGGCAAATCTAGCTAAAGATAAATATCAGGCCGTTGATATTTTGATTTCTAAAAATGGCGATTGGCCTGCTTATCCCGAAGTTGATGTAATGTTTAACGCCCTTCACGGCGAATACGGCGAAGACGGCCAGGTTCAGTCGGTTTTGGAAAAGAAGCATTTGCCTTACACCGGTTCCGGCGTTAAGGCTTCGGCTTTGGCTATGGATAAATGGGCGAGTCGGAAACTTTTTACTCAAGCCGGTTTGAAAGTCGCCCCTTCTATAAAAATAGAAAAATCATCGTTAGAACAAATTCTAGATTCTAAATTCCATATTCCAAATTCTAATTTCGGTTTACCTTGGGTAGTGAAGCCGGCCAGCCGCGGTTCTTCGGTGGGAGTTTCTCTGGTTAATAACGAAAAAGAATTTCAATTGGCGCTGGAGAAAGCTTTTCAATACGACGATTTTGTTTTAGCGGAGAAATATATTAAAGGCAGGGAAGTCACCAGCGGTATTTTGGAGAATTTTCAAGGCGAAAAATATTTTGTTTTGCCGGCAGTGGAAATTATCCCGCCCTCCGATAAATTTTTTTTTGACGAGCAATGTAAATATGACGGCACCACTCAAGAAATTTGTCCGGGAAGATTCAATGAAAAAATGACGCTGATTATTCAAGAAACAGCCCGGCGGGCTCATCTGGCGTTGGGTTGCCGCGATTATTCCCGCGTTGATATGATCGTGGCCGAAGACGGCATTTACCCCCACACCAAAGATTTTGGTGTAGGGGTTTATGTCTTGGAGGTCAACACGCTTCCCGGTTTGACCGATGAGTCTCTTTTCCCCAAAGCCGCGGCCGTCATCGGCTTATCCTTTGACCGGCTCTTGGATCATCTGCTAACATTAGCTTTAAAGAGAAAGGGCGCATAGCTCAATGGTGGAGCAGGGTCCTTATAAGGCCAAGGTTCCTGGTTCGATCCCAGGTGCGCCCACTGAATTTTCCTTAATGTCGTGTCTATTGACAAGTTCAACGCTTTGTGTATCATAAGGTATTGTTCTTTGAAATATTTGTTTTCCTCTTTAAGTAAGTTGTCAAAAGAGGAGCTATGGATCTATCCCCCGATGATTCTTGTTGAACGCGGAAACAGGCGCTGACTTCTCATCTTATTCTTATCTTTAATTATTAGTCGGTTCCCCCCGTCCGCTTCGGCGATAAATAGCTCCTCTTGGCCTCATTCCAATTAAAAATTAATCATTTTTATTTGAATTGAACAAAATAAAAAAACAAAGAAAGGAGGTGAAGGAATTGTTTGAAAGGAAAAGTATTAAGAGAAAGGGCAGATTAGAGAAAGGAGGCAATTTTGAGAAAAAAGAAACTGCCGCGGAATAAAAGATTAGTGAAACATAATTACAGAAATGGGGGGAGAAAATATGTGTCAAAAAACACAAAGGGGGGGTCACTCTTTCAAAGATTTTATATTGAGCGTGTATTCTAAGAACAATTCGCGCGAAACAAGGATCGAAGCCTGTCGTCACTGTGGAAGGATAAAGCAAAATCATTATAGAGATTTTGCCATGTCCCTGCTGGCTTTAGGGGTTTTATTTTCTATAAACAGAGTGGCTTAGAAAGAAAGGAGGAAAAAAGTTTAGCCCTTCGATGAAAATCGAAGGGCTTTTTTATTTTCTTCGGCGGGCGTGAAAAGCTTGATGAGTTTCTTTGAGCTCTTTGTTGGTCAAATGGGTATACATTTGGGTGGTGGAGACGTTGGCGTGACCCAGTAATTCTTGGACTGAACGCAAATCGGCTCCGTTAACAAGAAGATCGGTGGCGTAGCAATGCCGCAACATATGGGGCGTTATTCTCTCTTGGATTCCGGCTTTACGAGCATAGTAATCAATCAGTCTTTGGATTGTTCGCGGGATAATCCGACCGATGATTTTTGGTTCTTTGGCTTTAGTTAAGCTTATGAATAAGGCCTCTTCGCCATCGGCTTTCTTGTCTCTTTTATCCAGATAATTTTTGAGGGCTTTTTTGGTTCCGGGCGAGAGGAAAACCACTCTTAATTTATTGCCTTTGCCCCGGACCGTAATTTCTCCCCGTTCAAAATCAAGACGACGGTTAAGCGAGCAGAGTTCGGACAAACGAAGGCCGGTGGAAAAAAATGTTTCTAAAATGGCCTTGTCCCGCAAGGTTCGCAAATTATCGCCCTCCGGCGCTTTTAAAAGCCGTTCCAAATCAGAATAGTCAATGATTTCAATTTGGCGCGTTGGGATTTTGGGAAGTTCAATTTTGTCCGGCGCCAGAACTTCAAAATCGCGTTTGATTAAATACTTCAAAAAATTTCGCAAGGCGATAATGTAATAAGCCTGGGTATTTTTTTTGAGAATCTCGTTTTTGGAATTTTTAGCTCTGGCTAAAAATAAACGGAAATCCCGAATCCGGTCGGCGGTGATGTCTTTCTCGGTTTTAATATCGCTGAATTTGATGAAATTTTTGAGATAGTGTTCGTAATTTGTTCGGGTTTTTGAAGACCGGTTTTTTTCAATTTCCAGATAATCCAGGTAATCTTCCAAGAGTTTTTCAACAGCGGCCATGTTGTTTATTATGCTTCAAAACTGTCGTAAAATAAAGCTTTATCAAATAGATAGCCATTTGCCTATAAAAATAGGCGTTCGTTTTACGGCAGCTTGGTGGTTGTAGAACTAATTTGTCGCAGTTGACAAGATATTAAAAGTTTGCTATAATTCTAAATAGAAACTTGATAATTTGGATAACAGAAAGGAGCAAAAATGAAGAACAAGTATAAGTATTACTCTTTTTTTGATTTGGAAAAAAACAGAGAAAGAAAAGAGTCAATGAAAGATTTGGCATTTGCTTTTTGCGTGGCGGTTGTTATTTCTTTAGTAATTTGGCTTGGAGTTTTCGGCGTTAGAAAGATAGTGGGCCAGTTTTGCCAAAATACAGAGCGAGGAATTAACCGAAAATAAACAAAAACAAAAAGGAGGCGCAAAATGAGAGACAGGAAAGTATTTTTATCGGTAATAGCGTTCTTTGTTTTTGCTCTAGGGTGGAGCTTGAATAAAGCGTTCAGTTATTACGACCCGCCCAAAAAAATTGAATGGGTGGAGTATGTAGTGCCTGAAAACATATACTTGTCAGAGCTAGTCTCTGATCTTGAATTGAGCAATCAATTCAAGAAACACCCGAGTATAATTATGAGGATTATTTGCGAAGAAAATAATCTCAATGATTATTTTCTTTGGGGAGGAGCAACAATTTTAATTCCTTTTACCCCCTAAATAACTCGCAAAAATTTAGCCGAGGCGGACTTTGTCCCCTCGGCTTTTTTATTTTATTTTAATTTACTGATTTACTATTGTAATTCCACGATCGTGGAATTACAATAGTAAATTAAAAATACAAAAAAATGGCGATTTGAGAACAAAATAAAAATCAATCAAAATAAAAAGCCAGGTTAATCCAATTAAGGAAACAAGGCTTTTATTTTTATGAAACAGCGCCGAGTTTTTGCTACATTAAATCTTTTTTCTTGTCTTCAAACTCTTTTTTGTCAATCTCGCCTTTGGCGTATCGCTCTTTTAAAATATCAAGAGCGGATTTTTCATGATTATACGTGTCGCGAGATTGTCCCGTCAGCCATTTGATAAGCGCGACAATTCCGGCGATTATTAACGTCCACCAAAGAATCATAAAAATCCAGCCAAACCAGCCAAACGGCGTAAATCCGAAGTTCATCATAGAATTGTTTTTTTGATTAAGTCCTGCGGGAAACGACCACCCCTGTCCGTCCGGCAAGCGGGCTCCCCACATCATATTCATCATCGGCATAAAGCCGACGACTTGCAATGGAAACACGGCGGAAGCATCGCAACCGCTCAAGCGCTTGCCCATAACTATATGCATTTGCTCTTCGCTTTTTTCACCCATCATCTGAATCATCATATTATTCATCGCTTCGTGAGAGTCGCCCATCATTTGGCCCATAAAATATTCGCCGAGCGTTCCGAAATTGTCATCGGATAAATCCTTGCAGGTTAGCTTTTTGGCTTGTAATTGTTCCCAAACAATTTTCCCTTCGGATTCTTCGCGGGCGGTATGGTCGTCTGAATTTGTCGCGACATCGCCCGTCATTTCCTGCGCAAAAACAAGAGCACCCATAAAAAGAGTGAGTACTATTATACTTAGTGTACTCAAAATAATTTTTTTCATATCACTTAAAAAATCAACCGATTAACCCAGGCAGGGACCCTGGCTTTACTTACCCGATCATAGTGAGGAGTATATGGTTTAATATCTAAAATAGGAGTACCATCAAGAATATCCAATCCTTTCACTTTGATACTATTCTTTTTTCGTGAAAGTAGCTTCACAGTAGAAATCGCAATTCGGTTTGGCCGCTGGGGGCACCGGCAAGCAAAAATTCCACCGTACGGCACATCCTTTCTGCCTTGCGGATGATGTTTAAGATGGCATCTTTTTTCTTGACCCAGCCAATAAACAATAATCACATGCGAGTAACTTCCAATACCGTCTAATCCTTTGGCATATCGTTTATCAATTGTAATTTCGGTAATAATATTTTTCCAGCCGGCCAAGGCTGGTTTCTTGGTCGCATTCTTTGCTCTGCCAATCGGTTTTAGTTGAATTCTGCCCTTGTTATCCATACTATCCAGAAACTCGCAAAATTCTACTTTAGTCATAAAATAATTTTATTATATTTTCAATTGAAATACCAAGTGCTTTGGCTAGTTTCGCCATTTTCCAACTTGGCGGAGGCGGGAGGATTCGAACCTCCGAGAGGATTGCTCCCCTAACATCTTAGCAGGATGCTGCTATAAACCACTCAGCCACGCCTCCTCGTTGTTTGTAATTATCCAATATTTTTGCTATTTTACAAGGTATTAACATCATGACTGAAAATCAAGATAATAATTTAAAATTGCGGCCGCCGATTGTGGTGGTGATGGGCCATGTGGACCACGGGAAAACCAGCCTTTTGGATTATATCCGCAAAACCAATGTTACGGCCAAAGAAGCCGGCGGCATTACCCAATCAGTTGGCGCTTACGAAATTGAACATTCGGGAAAAAAAATAACTTTTATTGATACTCCCGGACACGAGGCTTTTTCTAAAATGCGGGCTCGGGGAACAAAAGTGGCGGATTTGGCTATTTTAGTGGTAGCCGCCGATGAAGGAGTCAAGCCCCAAACCAAAGAAGCGTTCAGTCACATCCAAACAGCGAAACTTCCTTTTGTGGTCGCTGTCAATAAAATTGACAAACCCAATATCAATTTGGAAAAAGTTAAAAATGAATTGATGACTGCCGGTATTTTGCTTGAAGGTTACGGCGGCAATATTTCTTGGCAGGCGATTTCGGCTAAAACCGGCGAGGGGATTCAGGAACTGCTTGATTTAATTTTACTGGCGGCGGAATTAGAAAATTTGAAATATAACCCTTTGGCCAAAGCCAAGGGAATAATCGCGGAAACCCAGCTTGATAATCGTCGGGGGATAGTGGTTAGCGTCATCGTGAAAGACGGTATTTTGCGATTAGGCGAAAATATCGCCACTCAAAGCGCCCGCGGCAAGATAAAATATTTAGAGAATTTTTTGGGAGAAAAAGTTAACGCTTTGGAGCCCAGCGCTCCGGCTTTAATTTTGGGTTTTGAATCTTCGCCGCGAATTGGAGAAGAATTTTCAACCGGAGAAATGATTGTTGCCTCCGCGAAAATACCAATGAAAGCAATTCTAAAAGCGCCGTCGACTAAGGCCGAAGAAGGAGTTAAAAAAATAAAAATAATTTTAAAGGCGGATAATGCCGGCGCCTTGGAAGCCTTAAGCGATGTCATAAAATCCACTCCGTTAATCAAAGAATCCGTTGAAATTTTGGATCAGGGAGTCGGCCGGATCAACGAAAGCGATTTTAAATCAGCAATCAATACCCAGGCCATAATAATCGGCTTCAGGGTGAAATTAGATCAAGCAGTTGAAAGCTCGCGGAGAATTTCTCCGGTTAAGGTAATTATTTCAGAAATAATTTATGAATTGCTGAAAAAATTGGAAGATTATTTGAATTCGTTTGACAAGCTTAATCTTGTCGGCGAGTTGGAGGTGCTGGCTGTTTTCAGTGTTCAAGGCAAGAAACAGGTAATCGGCGGCCGAGTCAGCCAGGGGCTGATAAAAAATCAGCAAAAATTTGAAGTCTGGAGAAATGAACAGCGTTTTGTTCAGGGTCGGATTTTAAATCTTCAGGAACAGAAAAAAGACGCTGCCGAAGTGATGGCGGGCAAAGAAAGCGGTCTTTTGATTGAAGCCGATGATATAATCAAAGTCGGAGATAAACTGAAATTTTATGAATTATCGAAACCTGCGGTTAGCTAATTTGATTCAGGAGGAATTGGGAAAAATGATTTTGCGGGAAATAGAATTTCCGAAATCAACATTGGTAACCATTGTCGAGGTGGAAGTGATTAATGATCTGAAACAAGCTAGTATTAAATTAGGAGTCATTCCGGCCGCTGCCGCCAAGGAGGCGCTGGATATACTGGAAAGAAACAAGTCTTTTCTTCAATATTCATTGATGAAAAAGATTAACATCAGAAGCGTGCCGAGAATTGAGTTT
>JBBTRS010000009.1:0-14102 GCA_038065115.1 Patescibacteria group bacterium | reverse complement strand
TGCGGTAATTCCAGATTTTCGCCATATAATTTCTATCGATTAAGTAGGTGGGTATGGTCAGCAATATTGTCAACACAACCACAAAAGGCGCGGCGCTGAAAACAATCACGGCAGAAATTATTAATGTGATTATGCTTGATAAAAAGTCAAATGTGCTTTCTAAGTAATTATTGATATTCCCCATTGTCTCCTTTCCTCTTTGGAGGCAATTAGCGAATTCCGAATTTTCTAGGGTTTGGATTCCCAGGGTATTAACCTTTTCATAAAGTTTTTGCTCCGTTTTCCAATTATTTATTAACCTGACATGGTTTCTATAAAAACTCATAAACAATCTCGTTAAGGAAATCAGCATATTGTAAGCAAAAAGAGCGATTAACCAAGGAATAACGCTTTTAAGGGAATCGGTTTTACCGACTAATTTGATAACACTGTCTAAAAGTTTAGCGAAAATGTAAGGATTGACGATTTTATCTAAATCGGAAACCGCCTTGAGGACGAAAACCATTCCTGTTTCAAAGGGAGCCAGTTGGAAACAAAAACGAACAACCCATTTTACTATTTTCAAGAATTGAAAAAACCCGATGTTTTTTTTATTTTTTTCAGTCGGAGTCATATTATTTATTTTTTCAACATATTCAAAAATTCTTGTTCGTTTAAAACAGATATTCCCAGTTCTTTCGCTTTTTCAAATTTTGAACCGGGTTCAAGACCAGCTACGACATAACCGGTGTTTTTACTGACCGATTCGGAAATTTCACCGCCGAGCGACCGAATCTTTTCTTTGGCTTGTTCGCGAGACATAGCTTCCAAAGTTCCCGTCAAAACAAAAATTTTTCCCTTCAACTTGACGCTTGGCGCTTGACGTTTGACGCTTTCTATCTCCACGCCAGATTTTTCCATTTTTCCCAAAAATTCAATATTTTTTTCATTGCTAAACCAATCATAAATACTTTGAGCCATTCTTGGCCCGATATCGGGAATTTCTTGTAATTCTTCCGCCGTTATTTTCTTCGCTTGTTCAATAAGGTCTTTGATTTGAAAAACTTGTTTCCCCCCGGAAGATTTCCCGCGGGCAAAAAATTTATCAGCCAAAAGCCGGCTGGTTTCTTCGCCCACGTGTAAAATTCCCAAAGAATAAATGAATCTCGGCAAGCTGATAATCTGACGAGACTTGGTTTCAGAAATTATGTTTTGAGCTGATTTTTCGCCAAAACGTTCCAAAACAGCGATATCCCCTTCCTTGAGTTGGAAAATATCGGCGGCATCGCTTATCAGGTTTTCACCCAAAAGCCGATTTAAAATTTTTGGTCCCAGGCCCTGGATGTTGAAAGCCGACCGGGAAACGAAATGCTTGAGAAATTGCAAATGCCGAGCGCCGCATTTTGGATTGCCGCAGCGATAAACAGCGCCTTCCTTGATGATTTTAGCGCCATCAAAGGGACAGTTAGCCGGTATTTTAATTTCTTTTTCTTTTCCGGTTCGCATTTCTTTTAGAACCTTAATCACTTTGGGAATAACGTCGCCGGCCCGGCTGATAACAACCGTATCGCCTATTTTTAATCCCAACCTCTTAATTTCATCAAAATTATGGAGGGTGGAATGGCTGATGGTAACGCCACCGACTTCTACTGGTCTCAAAGTCGCTACCGGCGTTAAAACGCCGGTTCGTCCTACTTGAATTTTGATATCTTCAATAATCGTTTCGGCTTCTCTTGGGGAAAATTTATAAGCAATGGCCGCTCGCGGCGCTTTGCCGATTACTCCTCCGGCATCAAAAACTTTATCGTCATTAACGATAACGACAATTCCGTCAATTTCAAAAGGCAGTTTATCGCGGTTTTCTTTTTTTTCCCAAAAATTTCTAAAATTAAAAACTTCCGCGAGTCCATTGGCGGGTTTATTGTCGGAATTAATTTTAAAACCCCAGGTTTTCAAAATCTGATGTTTTTCTTCGTGGGTTTTGACACCTGCTTTCGTTAAAACTTCGGCGGGCAAGACAATGTCATAAATATAAGAATCCAGATGACGACTGGATGTAACCTTTGGATCAAGTTGACGAACAGAGCCAGCCGCCACATTACGCGGATTAGCGAAGGGCTTTTCACCCTTTTTTATTTGTTCTTCATTAATTCGCTTAAATTCTTTTTTGGTGATAAAAATCTCGCCTCTCAGGACAAGCCGCGGGGGAATTTTTAATTTATGATTTTCAATTTCCAATTTAAGCGGAACAGCTTCAATAGTTTTTAAATTTTGAGTAATATCTTCGCCGATAAAACCGTCGCCGCGAGTAGAGCCTCGCGTCAAAACGCCATTTTCGTAAATCAACTCAACGGCTAAACCGTCAATTTTTAATTCGCAATAAAAATTGGAATTTGGAATTCCTAAATAGTTCTTTAGTCGCTCTAACCAATCTTTCATATCTTGCTCCGAGAAAGCGTCGTTGAGCGAAAGCATCGGCGTTTCGTGCCGCACTTTTTTAAATTCTTTGAGCGGTTTTCCAGCCACTCTTTGAGTTGGCGAATCAGGACTGGCAAGCTCTGGGTATTGTCGTTCTAGGTTAAAAAGTTCATTTTTCAGCGAATCTAAAGCCGCGTCTGAAATTTCCTGCTTGTCTAAGACGTGGTAAAGATAGCGATGACGATTGATCGTCTTTACGAGCTGACTGATACGTTCTCCGGCCGCTTTTTTATCCATTTTTTTAATTTTAACATAGAAATAAAAAAAGGCGGTATTTATATAAAATATAAATACCGCCTCAACGCGCGAAATTAGAATCTGTAAGTACAACCAAAACTCATGGCCGTCTCATCAATGAATCTGCCTTCTGTGTTTAAAAACAGCCGGTCGTTGATTTTAAAACTTGAACCGACAAACATTCCCAGTTTGTCGTCAGCTTTTAATTTTACGGCGCCTCTCGCTCTTAAATCGCTATACTTAATACCGAGATAAGGCGTAAAATTGCCTATTCGTTTAGCGACGTAGGGCGCTATTTGCCACTCCTGAAACAAAAGTTTTCCCGTCCAGTCGCTTCCACTGAAATTAAAACCAGCGGAATGCCGATGTCTCAAGTATTGAACGTCCGCCCCCAAAAGCCAATCCTCGGTAAATTCGTAAGTCCCCTTGGCTCCTATTGCCCAGGCAAAAGCATTGCTGGTTTTAGCGGTAAAAGCAGGGCCTTTTATTCTAACATCAGCCGTGCCCAACTTGGTATAAATATCCAAGTTATCCAATAAGCCGTAGCTTATTTTAGCCATAGTTCGGGACATATTTTTAATTTCTATCCCACTCCCTACGCCTTCAAGACCGCTTTGGCGCTTGAGGTCTCTTGAGGAGAACTCCTGGTCAATACCAACACCAACTTTTTCTTTTCCCTGTGTTTCTGCCCCACCGATACTGGCAGCGTAAATCGCCACCGGCAGACAACAAAAGAAAATCACTAAAACCAGAATCAACAACTTTTTTATTATTTTCATCCTATCCTCCTTTGGTCCTTCGTGTTTTTAATAAAAAGAACGAGCCCCGTAAGCTTTTTCACCTCCTTTTTGGCTGTTTTGTTCTATTTCCCCAATATTAAAATTTCAATGAGCAATTTTAAACTACTTGGTAGTATGACAATGTTTTTTGCATCTGTCAAGTTTTTTACACCCTAATATTATTGAATGGTTATTTCAAAAGCCCGAGAAGAACGATTAGAGCTACCGACAGATTTTACAATATTACTACCGGAAACGGTGGTAGAAAAATCCGTTTGATTAGTCATTATCGGTTTTGGATAATCCGAGTCTTTAAACATTCTATAAAGCTCCCATTCAACGCCGGAATCAGCCGCGAAAACGGCTTTGGTGGAATTGACAACGTCGCTTGACTGACGAATTTGATAGACCATCATAAGGCCGGCGATAGCGGAAGCGCCCAAAAGAAGCCCGCCAACAACCAAAGTCGTTAAAAGCATTACTTGCCCCGTATCACGACAAGGATTGCAAAACCTTTGCATTTTGAGTTTCTTAAAAACGGTAAGAAATTTGGATAACATTGTTTTTGTTATTTTAGATCAAAATATGGTTTTTAAAATAATGTTTATCCTTGTTGTGATAACGGGGCCTGGCCTTTGTTCATACAAGGTTAATTCAAATCCGACATTATTATCAGATACGTCGAAATTGATAATTAATGATTTTTTTATTTGATTAATTCTGATTTTTACCTAGTATTTTTGTTCGCCTGCGGGTTAACCATCGGAGTTTGGTTACCGGGCAAAATTGATTATAGCATAATTTTTACGATAAATTATCAGAAAAACTAATTTTGGTTTAGTTTGGTCTATTGGCTTAAGCTCTTAAGTAATGTGCCCGGGGTTTTTATCTGGTAAGTCGGGAAATACCCTTGCTTGACCAACCAAGCGCTTAAATAATAGCTGATTATCGCCCAAACAATAGTCCAGATTATGATAATTGTTCCTTCTTTGCGATGATCTTTTTCTGTTATAAGAGCAATGCCGTAAACTAAGCCGAAAACAGGATTTAGGCCCATAACTATTCCGATCCAAAACCATTTTTTATTAATTTTAAATTTGTCCATAATAAATTAATTAATTTTTATTGCGACTATTTTATTAAGGCTTTATTTCTTTAACTTTAGAGTTAGTGACATTAATTAAAGAAGAGAAAGGAGTGGAACCATCAACGTTCTGACAAGTCAAAATGTAGTTGGCCGTATCGGTTGGCTGAACCACTGTTTGGCCACTGACGCTGACCGAACCTACCTCCGGTGAAATACTACATGAGTCCGCATATTGACAGTCCCAAGAAAGAGTGACCTTAGCCGGATAAACCACATTTATTTTATCAGCGCCAAAAGTGCATTGGGGCGAACATTTCGTGTAGGCGTTGATTTCGGGATACTGGGATTGGGTTCCGCTGTTGTCAGTCATTACCAA
This sequence comes from Patescibacteria group bacterium, assembly GCA_038065115.1. GTDB lineage: Bacteria > Patescibacteriota > Minisyncoccia > UBA6257 > MFKM01 > MFKM01. The sequence continues at coordinate 9,166 of JBBTRS010000009.1, read as the reverse complement.
AACATATCTATAAGAGGTATGGGGGGCAAGACTTGAGTCGGTGTAGGTGATCTTAGAGAGACCACTAGCATTTCCTTGATTAATCATAGTGCCGCTTCGATAAATTCCATATTGGTTAGCGTTGCTAATATTGTAGGTTAAGCTAACCGAAGCGCAGGTGGCAGTATAATCTTCACTAACAAGGGTTGGAGAACCAGCTGTCACCGATTGCCCGCTCCACATCCCGGGAGTGTTCTCGCAACCAGCAAAGAATATATTGCTTTGACCAGCCAAGCATTGAATTTGACCAACGCCTATCCCAACAAGGCCGGTAGTTAAAGCCGCTCCAACTCCATAAGCCAATGGAGCCGCAAAAAAAGAAGCGCCTGGCGCTACGTACAATAAAGGCGCAAGGGCGGGAAAGACGGTTGATACAATGGGCGCCATCACAATTACCGCAACTGCCACAACTATCCAGGTAATAATTGTTGCTGCTCCTTTTGCTTGAGTAATTTTTAACGAGAAAATAAAGTAAAAAACGGAAGATAAATTTAAAAACAATTTCAAAAACTTATTTTTTTTATGTTTCATGCATTAATATTTAGAAATTGATTTAAAATCGACCATTGAGGTTAATAAATGAATTATATCATAAATATAACTTAAATTTGAATTAAAAAGCGGGACTTTGAGGATTTTTTAGGACTTGGAATTCCGGTTCAAAATTTTCCCGAAAAATTCGGCAAGCAGATTTCAATTTTAGCCAAACCATTATCTATAAACAAACTGCTATAATTTAGAGATGTGGTTGGCTGTTATTTCGGCAGTTTTAGGAACTCTGGCTTTTCCGTTGGCAGAAATTTATCTCTTGGGGTTTGTATTTTTAACTCCTTTTTTTATTTTTCTTATTAAAGAACGTGGTCTTTTACGGCTTTTTTTAGGCGCTTCTCTTTTCAGGTTTATTTTAGGGATTGGAGCGTTTTTTTTCGCTTTTGACCCGATTATTTTCATATCATCAATTTTTATTTTTTTGGGTTTGCCGCTTTCCGTTTTTTTAGTTAAAAATATTACGAAGTTTTTGGTTAATAAATATTTCCCTCGTTTTCATGCTCGCCAATTACTGATTACTAATTACTTATTACTTTTTTTCCTGCCCTTTCTTTGGACTTTTTGGGAACTGATTGAAGCCAAATATAGTTTTTTACCAACTTTTATTTTAATGGCCGGCAATGTTTTCGGTTCTTCACCGTTTTTGGGCTTGGCAGCTGTCGGCGGACTAGCAGGGCTTACCTTTTTTACGGCTAGCGTAAATAGCTTAATCGCATTTCTGGCTTTAAATATTAAAGAATCTAAGAAAAAATTATTCGTGATAATTCTAGTTATTGTTTTTATGATCAGCGGCGGCTATTTAATTTCAAAATCAAAGCTTTCCAAAAACGCTTTTGATTACCATGATCTACCCAATAAATTTGAGGTGGTTTTAATCTCCAGCGCTAACAAATTTGACCAAGAATTCAGGTTTTTCAAACACGGCATTATTTTTCCCGAAGAAAAGATAATAGCCGAGAGTTTAATGGATAAAAAAATGAATCTGATAAAAGACGAGCTCTCCGGAAAAAAAATGGACTTGGTAATTTTGCCGGAAGATTTAATCGGCATTGAATCCTGGCAGGACGCCGACGTTGAAGCTAAAAATAAATTTGGAATTGAAAATGGCGGTCTATTGATCAGGGCTTATCGCAAATTAGCCCAGGAACTCAACGCTAATTTAGCGGTTACCCTGACCACTATCCAAAAAAGCAAAAGATATAATTCCACGATAGTTTTCAATCGGAAAGGAGAATTGCTAGATATTTACAATAAATTTAATCTGACTATCGGGGGCGAATATTGGCCTTTTGGCAATTGGCAACCTTTTTATTACAAATTATTAGAAAAAAAGATGATGGAAGCTGAACAAGGAAGGGCGATGTTTGACAAAAAATATGCCTATGAACACGGAGAAGAAAAAATTCTTAAAATTGAAAATCTGGTTTTTGGTTCGGTTATTTGCAACGAAGCGCAATATCCCTGGCAAGTAAAGAATTTTAAAAAAATGGGAGCTGAATTTATTTCACATACGGCCACCAATCGCTGGATAATATTAGGGTCAAGTAATTTCAGGAAATTAACGGATAATTTAAGAAAAATAGAGGCGGTTTGGCTGGAGATACCGATTTTGATAAACGGCCGTGAGGAATTGGCCGGCATAATTACGCCTGATGGAAAAATGAATTCGGCCGACTTCAAAAGCCAGAATAAAGATTTTGGGATATTTATAGGGGAGATAAGATCAAAATAACTCCAACGCCAAATTTCACAGGACTATCCTTAACGAAATGTTTCGCTTATTAAGCTTTAACTTCAAAATTTAGACAAAAATAAAAAGGCCCCGCTTTGCTAATGGGGCCTTGGGTGAAGAAAGTAATTAATCTCTTAATTAATTTTAACTTTCTCCAAAAACTGAGGCGTCTCAAGTATATTTTCTTCGCGCTCTCCCGAAATTTCCGAATAAGTTTTTACAAAATATGCGACTTCCTGAATCTGTAATTTTTGCCCGGGAACAAAAGAAACTTTTGAAGCCTGGGCTTCTTTTCTTCCGGGAAGACTAGCATAAAGCAGATCTCCTTTTACTTCGTAAGTAAAAGGCACGTAGAAATGACAATTCGCTCTGCTTATTTGAAAGCCAGAATTATTCTCGGTAAGAATAATTCTGGCGGCCGCTTCGTTGGCTGGGCCGAAGGAATATTCAACCGACATTCCTTTTTCCGACCACATCCAAGAAGAATTCTGCAAATTCGGGACTTCTTGCGCAAAAATAAAATCTGTTATTAACGCAAAGAATCCCATAATTAGAATGAATTTCCAAAACTTTCTCATTCTGCACCTCCTTTCTCTATTATTTAATTGTCAAGGTTAACAATCATTATTCACTGCCGATGAGTATATATCAAAATTGTTCATTTGTCAATTTTTGGCAATACTTTAATAGCATAGAGACGTATGATTAGGTATCCAAGTTTCTGGCGCTAACCGTGGTTTGAAAATTTGTGGAAATATTTTTGATAGTGGGAATATTGGGACTGATATTTATAACAATGGTGATTCTTGGCGGATAACCGTCGCCGTCCAGCTGGCCTTGTAAATAAAAATTCAACTTATTGATTCTCACGTTAGTGGCGGTAATGGGTTTAAAATTATCCCCTTCTTCGCCTTTTTCAATGATATTCGTTGAATTGTTTAACCGATAAGTTATCTGGGTGCCGTTAGCATTGGTAAAATTTAAATCGTTGCCGGTCAAAGAGAAACCGAAACCGGTGCGAATTTCCCTCGTCATCTGCTCAATAGATAAGCTGCCGTTATCATTGGCGGCAATTAAAGAAACAACGGCTCTTTGGGTTCTTAAAGCGCGGACAAAACTGCCGCTGGCAATTACCACGAAAACCATAAACAAAGACATCGCCACCAAAAGTTCCACCATCGTAAACCCCTTTTCTTGTATCTTTAATTTTGTATCTTGAGTCATAATTTTCAATCTTAGTCGCAATCTATTTTATGTCCCGTAATCAATTTAAAATTATTACCGGGCAACGTAATTTATTTCAAAAATATTAGCAAAGGAACCATTACTGGCTCTGTCCTCGCCGTGTCCTTGCCCGTAAGCATAGGCCAAAATATCCGTTACGTTAGCAATGGGAGTGGAATAAGTAATATTGCCTGTGTCATAACTTACGCTCCCGTCGCCCGTACCTCCTGAAAATTGAGAACCAGGCAGATAATACCAAACACCCGCCACCCTATATTGGACATACATATTATAATCGGCGCTTTTATCATAGTTCCCGCCGCAATGACCGCCCGCGTTCATTCTGTATTGAATGGAATTTATGGTGGTCGGCGTCGCGAATGTGTGCTGGGAACTTACGATTGAAGTGTTGCCCTGCGCCCCTCCCGAATTACCCATAAAAGTAGAAAAATCGCCGTCAAAGGTAAGGGGGCCATTTGAAACCCCTTGGTCAGCTCCATTATAGGTATTGACATAGGTTTGGGAAACGCCGGAACCGCCGCCGGATGATCCCCTCCAATTAAAGAAGTGGTCTTCGGCGTTAACCGAATAAGAACCTCCTTTGATTTGCCAATTAACTTTAGAAGTTACTTTGATTTCGTCGGGATTATTATTATCAATTTCAATAACCCGCTTAAAAAATGTCGGCTGACCGCTTTGATAATTATAGACATTATTAATTGAATCAAATAATAAAAACCTGTTTCCATCCGTCTCTAAATTCAAACTATCATAAGCCGCTTCAAAAGAGCCTGCGGAAAATCCCTGATTCCAGGGTCTAAACTGAATAATATTGGCGTCAATTAAATTTTTCGTTATTTCAATTCCTTCGGCCGCCAAATTGGAAGCGATATATTGACTGGAAACCACGTTATTAAGGCTAAGAGAGCGCGAAAGCAAGCCGAAAATCCCCATCAAGCCGACGATCAAAATGCTAATAGCGACTACCGATTCAATTAGAAGTTGCCCTCTTTCTTGAATCTTGAATCTTAAATCTTGAATCATAAATCTTATATCTTACATCTTGAATCTTGAATCATAAGTTTCATGTTTTATGATACATGTTCCATGATTTATGATTCATGATTTACTGGGTTGTGATTTGACCGACATTATTAACCTTAACCGTCAAAGAGGCGTTTCCGTTCAATGTTTCCAAAGCAACCGTAGCTTCAATTTTACTGGAGTCATTGTCAATCAATATTTCGGGGTCTGGCGGAATAAAAACAATATCGGTTAAGGTTATTTCCCCGAATTGAATTCGGGAAGATAATTGATAATTTTCAAAAAGCTCATCAACACCGCTATAAATATGATCGGCATTTTGGCAGTCGGTCGCTAAGTCACGAAAAATCAAAAAAGCGTTTTCTGTTTTTGAAAAATGCACCCCAAAAGAACAGGAAAGACCGGAAGCATTAAACGCCTGAACGCTCAACGATTTAGCCCTGTTTAGGCCAGTAATCAATCTGGATTGGTCGCGAAACAAAACTACCTGATTTTCGCCGGTCCGGCTGTAAAGAATTAAAACTGAAGACAAAAGGACAATAATGGAAACAACTACCAGTGTTTCCAAAATAGTAAAACCGCGAGAATTTAGAATATAGAATTTAGAACATAAGGATTTAATATCTTTTTTTTTACAATCTTTTTCTTTCATGATTTTGATGCCTAGATTCTAAATTCTGATTAGATTCTCATTAATGAAAAATAACCGCTAACAATCCGATAGCCGAAAAATATCGTCAAAACAGTTCCTGTGATCAAAAATGGCGCCAAAGGCAAAAAATCTTTCATTGTTTTTTTGCGACTTGCCATCAAGACAAACCCCGCCACTCCCCCTATTAGAAAAGAAAGCGTGAGGGCCACAATAGTATCAGGCCAGCCCAAAAGCCAACCCAAAGCAAAACCCAGTTTGATGTCGCCTTCCCCCAATGTTTTCCCTTTTCCCAAAAAAAACATCAATCCGAAAAATACGCCGGAAACTAAAGCCGAGAATAAATGATTAAACCAAATATTTTCCGGCCAACCAAAAAGCAACGCGTAATGGCGAAGAAAAGATTGGTTAAAAAAATCAAGATTGGGCGTTTGCGTTTGTAAAAAAATAAACGCGGCGCCTAAGAACAGCAGCAACCAAACCAGTTCGTCGGGAATAATAAAATGACGAAAATCAATTACGGAAATCAAAATAAAAATCAATAAAATCAATATCCAAACAGCGGAAATGGCATAAGACTCGGGATAAAGGATATAAGGAACAGCGACAAAAACCAATCCGCTTAATAATTCCACAAACGGATATTGCCAGGAAAGTTTATGTCCGCAAGAACGGCACTTCCCCGATTGAATGAAAAAACTGACAAGCGGAATCAGTTCGCGCCAACGAAGGGTTTTCTGGCAATAAGGGCAAGCCGAGCGACCATTAATTTTTTTCAAATCAAAAATCGCATTTTCGGGTTTAAAGCGAAAAATAACCACATTTAAAAAGCTGCCCACCGCCAAACCGATAATAAATAAAATGGAATAAAAATAATAAGACATTGCAATCAAGCAATCGGGAATTACCCGATGACAGCGATTCTATTTCTAGAAATAAATACAGTAAACCGGATCGGCGCAATCTAGAGAATAAATAGTGCCGTCAACATCATCGTTAAGAGCGGGGTTGTTGGAATCTTCCATGTTCGCGCTTAAGGCGTAATTTTGATTATCACCGGAAACGCCGTACTGGTATGTTCGGCTGGAACCCAACGGGTCGTTAGAAATCGTGATCACCCCGATACCGGCTCCCGTTAAAGAAGTTTTAAGACTCGCCCAAGTGTCCGCTCCGCTAATAGCGGGATAAGCGTTGTTTCTGGTGTAATAAAGCTCCAAGGCATTTTGGGTTTCTCTAAGATCGGCAATCCGCCGAGCGTCGCGGCCCCTGGCCCTGAATCCTCCCAAGCCAACCAACACGACTGAAGCTAACAAGCCGATGATGGCAACTACGATTAAAAGCTCAATTAAAGTAAAACCCTTTTTCCCTTGGATCTTGTATCTTGAATCTTGTATCTTGAAATGTTCCATAATTTATTATTTATTATTTATTATTTAACTCGACTTTATTATATTAGAATAATTGCGCCAAATTGTAAATCGGCAATAAGATTGAAGCGAATAACAAACCGACAAAAACACCGACAAAAATAATTAAAACCGGCTGGATTAATTCTACCAAATTAGCCACTAAATTATCAACCTCCCGGGTATAGTAAGCCGAAATTCTGGATAATAAATCTTCAAGCCGTCCGGTCGCTTCCCCTACGGCTATTAGCTGATAAACCAAGGCTGGAAAAGCGCCTGATTTTTCCAAAGCTTCGGATATTAATTCCCCAGCCCGGACTCTTTCCGCGGCTTCGTGAAGAATGTCTTTGTAAACCGCATTATCAATAGTATGGCTGGCAATCTCAATGGCTTGGGTTATCGGAATGCCGCCTTTTATTAAAATACTGGTTGCTTCCGCGAAACGGGCAATAATAATTTCCCGAAAGAAATTGCCCAAGATCGGCAATTTGATTGACATCTCGTCGTAAATAATCCTTCCTTCGGCTGTTCTGAAGTAATCAATCAGCAAAAAAACAAAAAGGCCGAAGACGACAAGAATAGCCCACCACCATTGCGACGAGAAAATACCGATAGTGATTAAAAGCCGGGTAAAAAACGGCAAACTTACCCCGGATTCTTCAAAAATAGGAGCAATTTGGGGCAAAACCAAGGTAATCATTAAGCCGGCTACCGCTATAAACAAGGTTATAACCACGGCCGGATAAATAAGGGCGTTGCGAACCCGGGAAGCCAGCCCCGCTTCTTTTTCCAGATAGTCGGCTAAAAAATCCATCACCGATTCAATGCGGCCGGTAACTTCAGCCGAACGAACCATATTAACGAAAAATTCAGAAAAAACTTGAGGGTGTCGTTCCAATGACTGGGAAAGAGAAAGACCGGCTTCAATGCTTGATACAAGTTCGTTTATGGTTTCTTTCAAGGCGAGATTCTGGGTTTGGCTGTATAGAGTTTTCAAGCTGCTAGAAAGAGGAATTTTAGCTGAAAGAAGGGTGGCGAATTGACGGCTAAAAATCATCAAATCGTTTTTTTTAATTCGCCGAAAAAACTGTAAAAAACGTTCCGCGAAATTCGCTTCTTTTAAAACTTCTAAACTTAAAATGTAAAGATCGTTGCCGGTGAGAATATTAAGAGCCGCTTCGCGGCTCGCGGCTTCCACGCTTCCCACTTGTAATTCACCGCTTTTAGTTCTGGCCTGATAAGAATATTTCATAGAAAAACATTTTTATCGCATTCTCTCAAGAAGGATCCTTAGTTCGGACGGATTCAAAGAATAAGTTTCGGCGCTTTCCAAGGAAATCTCTTTCTTTTTTACCAAATTGACCAAAGAACGGTTAAGCGAGAGCATCCCTTCCTGTAAAGAAGTCTCAATTACCAGATCTATCTGGAAAACTTTTCGTTCCCTGATTAAATTGCGGATTGCCGGATTAGCTAACATTATTTCGCAAGCCGGAACACGGCCGCCGTCAATTCTTGGAATCAGCCGTTCGGAAATAATGCCGACTAAACTGGCTGATAATTGAGATGTTATTTGGCTTTGTTGATCCGCCGGAAAACTGTCAATAATACGGTCTATGGTTTGAGAAGCGGAGTTTGTATGAAGAGTTGAAAAAACCAAATGACCGGTTTCAGAAGCAGTCATGGCGGTTGCTATTGTTTCCGAATCTCTCATTTCGCCAACCATCAAAACATCCGGATCCTGACGCAGAACCGAACGCAGTCCCTTGTTAAAATTCGCGATGTCAAAACCAACCTCCCGTTGAGAAATAATGGCTCGGTCCTGAACGAAAAGATATTCAATCGGGTCTTCAATGGTGATAATGTGGTCGGTGCGTTGGTGATTGATTTCGTCAACAACCGCGGCCAAGGTGGTTGATTTGCCGTGACCGGCCGGACCAACGACTAAAACAAAACCTTGTTTTAATTTGGCAAAATCATGAAGAACCGGCGGCAATTTCAATTCCTCAATGGTTTTAATTTGGGCCGGAATCAATCGCAAAGCCGCGGCCATAAAACCCCGCTGAAAATAAACATTAACCCGAAACCGGGCTTTATCTTCAAAACTATACGATAAATCAAGTTGTCTTTCCTGGTAAAATACTTTTTTTTGTTCTTCGGTTAAAAGAGCGAGAATCAATCCTTCGCTCATTTCGGGGGTGAGAATCAGCTCTTTTTGCAAAGGAATTAAAACGCCGTCTATTCTCAAGGTTGGTCGGCGTCCCACGCCGATATGCAAATCAGAAGCATTTTGCCGAGCGGTTGTTAAAAGCAAATCATTAAGTTTTTGCTGATAGTCGTTCATATTAAAATGAAAATATTTAAATCACTCTCGCTTTTAATTCATTCTGAAATTTTAGATTTTAATCTTAACTTTATTATATCACACTTCCACCGTTTCTCTGAAAATCTCTTCAATGGTAACCAATCCTTCCAGGGCTTTAAGGATTCCGTCCTGACGCAAGGTTATCATTCCTTGCCGTTGAG
>JBBTRS010000008.1:0-3865 GCA_038065115.1 Patescibacteria group bacterium | reverse complement strand
AGGTTCTATTTCATCGGCCTCACCGGCCTGCTTTTCACCTTTCCCTCGCGGTACTTGTTCACTATCGATCGCAAAGCGTATTTAGCCTTAGGAGATAGTACTCCTGGCTTCCCTCGAGGCTGTCTATCCTCGAGGTACTCAAGAATAAAAATTTAAAAGTTTGCCGACTTTTGTCTACAAGGCTCTCACTTTCTTTGGCACTACTTTCCAGTAGTTTTGACTAGCCGACAAATTTGTAACTTTTATCTTAAGTTTCAAGCTTTAAAACTTAAGAGCATTTTTATCTTACAACCCCCCGATAAAAAATCGAGGTTTAGGCTCTTCCCGTTTCGCTCGCCGCTACTCAGGGAATAAAAACTTTTCTTTTTTCCTCCGCTTACTGAGATGTTTCACTTCAGCGGGTAAGCTACCTCGTCATTTACAGACGCGGTCATTTGCGTTTTACGCAAATAGGTTTCCCCATTCGGACATCCCCGGGTCAAAGGTTGCTAGGCACCTCACCGAGGCTTATCGCAGCTACGCTACGTCCTTCATCGCCACTTTGCGTCAAGGCATCCACCATACACCCTTATTAATTCTCTACCTCAAAAAATTGTCTAACTCCGCGTTAGAATAAAATTCTACGCGGGGGTCATATTAAATTTTCAAATTTCTTTCCGGTTCAATCTTTTCTTCATTACCCGCACATCGATTGAGCATTTTTCGCGTTGAGTGTTAATGCTTAATCAATCTAAGGGCAAATTATCCGATTATAACTAAAACCCCACCTTTTTAAGGCGGGGTGTAATTAGCAAAAATTTAACTTAACAAAGTTGCCCGCCTCGTTTTTTATGGTAAAAAATATTCATATATGTACTAAGTATCGGGCAAAAAAAAACTTTGTCAACCCCGCGTCTTTTCCGGATGCGAATTTCGCTTTCGCGGATTCATATTTAAAACAATCCGGAAAAGACGCGGGGTTGAATGCTTGCTGATTAACCTGACTCGCTATCTTTTATTTTCCAATTGGTCTCTCATTTTGGACAGAAGATGAGAGGCGTAGTCTTTACCTCCTAATCCGAAAGCGATTCCGCCAGCCAAAGCAATCATAGCCACCAAGCCGGAAATAATTATGTTGAAAAGATTACTAGCGATGCCTAATTGTATTAAGGCGGCTAATAATCCGAAAATCACGATTGTCCACCAAGCCAGCGAAGCTAAAAAGCCCGCTCCTTCAAGTTGAGCGCTAGATACGGAAACCTTAATTATGGTTTTCAAGAAACCGGCGATAATCAGAGCCGCTAATAATATCAAAACGGCCACGACAATGTTGGGAATGTAAACTAAAATTGAATTCAGGAAATTGGAAAAAGCGGAAAAATTCAAAATATCGGAAGCCGCCAAAGCCGAGGCCAAAATCACAAACCAATAAACAATCTTGCCGAAAAATTTGCCGGTATCAACTTTCAAGCCGCCTCTTTTACAATATTCTTCCACTCCCGAGCGGATTAAAAGATTGTCCAGTTTTATCAACCGGATAACTTTTATTACAACCATTTCTAAAACCGAAGCGACGATCAAGCCGATAATAAAAATTATCAAGGCCCCTAAAATCAGCGGAATAACGCCCAACGCCTGAATCCAGAGATTGTTTAAAGCATTCAGGGCGATATCGCCATAACCTTGTATTAATTGCGCCATATAATTGATTTTACGAAGTACGAATTTTTACGAATAATAAATTTAGATATTCGTATTAATTGGCATTTCGCAAAGATTATTTATCGACCTTTTTAATTACGGATTCAGTATAGCAAAAATTAGCGGGAAATCACAGATTGATTGTGGATAACCCAAGATACGGGCTTATTCCGCGATTATGCTCGCTTTCATTGAAGGATGGATGCCGCAATGATATTCAAATGCCCCGGTTGTATTGAAAATATGAGAATAGGTTTTCCCTTTTGACAATGTAGCCGAATTTAATTCGTTTCCGGAATCAGAAACTATCGTATGCGCGGCAAAATCTTTGTTTGTCCAGGCAACCGTTTCTCCTTTTTTGATTTTTAATTCAGAGGGGTTAAAAGAAAAATTTTCTATATTGACATCGCGCTTTTGCGGAATATTCTCCGAAATCGGGTTATTTATTAATGGGTTATCGGCCGCGGGGACGGCAGGCGCTTCCGCTTTTTTTTCCCGGGCGAATAAATAAATTCCCCCGGTCGTCAAAATTATCACAATTATTAAAACTAACCAATTTTTTTTAATCATATTCTATTTTTTAATTTTAATATTTTATTAAAAACATGAGTTATTCCGGCGATAAACGAAAAATGGACAATGCCTATGAGCGCGGATGAATAGAAAGAAGAACGGGGAAAAGTAAAGTAATAATACAATCCAAATATCGCAGTGCCTAAAATTCCTACGATTATCGGATTAGTCTTATTTTTGGGCGCCAGTAAATACGTAAAAAAGAAAACAATAGCCACTATGACAGATTTGGAAAGTCCGTAATAGGTAGGCGCGAAAAAAGATTCATAGACAAAATTATAATCTTTGCCAACCAATAATTTATCTAGAATGAATCTGTGTCCTATATAAAGTTCCAGTATCCCGACGGATAGTCCAGTCAATACGCTGCAAAGTTTTAGTTTCAAAATAGACGATCTCATATTTATATTGATTTCTTATCAAACCATTACCATATAAATATAGCATGTCGGCAGTCATCATCTTTTCGTTGGCATCGCGAACCGATGGGCTTTGCGCCGACCTGTCTGCCGGTAAGCAGGGGCAACTTCTTCGGCAAATTAAATTTGGTGGACCTAGGCAGAATTGAACTGCCGTCTCTACAATGCGAATGTAGCGTCTTGCCACTAGACCATAGGCCCTTTTGGGGTAAGTTTAACAAATAAGCGATAAAAAAACAGCCCTAATTAATTATTAATATAGACTGTTTCGCTCGCTCAAAGCTTAGCTTGGTCGGGGAGCCGGGAATCGAACCCGGTTTCTACCTGCCTGCCGGCAGGCAGGCGCACCTTCACCCCCACACCAATTATTTTGTCGGGCTGCTGGGAATCGAACCCAGACCGCACGCACCCGAAGCGTGCATACTGCCACTATACGACAGCCCGGTGAAATTGGTGTGGGGGCGGGGGCGTATGTACTACCGGTATACTACTCCCCGATAACGAATATTTACCGTCTTATTTTTTTAATTAACTTATTATAACAAAAATCGCAGAGATGAAATTTCTTTACTTTATTGTTTTTGTCCGGCGGACTAAGCAAGATAGCGCCGAATTTTTTCAATTCCTTTTTACATTTGTTGCAAATTGGTTTTATCGCCATAATCCCTAAACATAATATTTCTTTTTCATCTCCGATTCAAGCCCCCACACCAATAAAGGATAGGTATTTTTTTGAACCCGCTGCTTTGTTAAAGCAATAAAGTTTAATTTATAAAACAACACTGATTAAATAAGAATCTAAAATACAGCCGTTTTATATAATCCTTTATTGGTGCGGGGGCAAGTCCGCTTCAAATTTAATGGGCAATTTTATTACACATAAAATCTTCGTTTCATCTCTTCTTCGATTCCTGATTCAAATTCTTCTTTCCGTTCTTTGGCTCCGCCGGTTAATTTTTCTAATTCTTTGTCTTTTAGTTTTATCAATTCCAGGATTCTTTTTTCCAGATATTTTTTTTCATTTTTATCCGGTTTTTCCAGAATTTCTTCAAGCAAGATTGCCAGAACTTGACCAACTTTCGGGCCAGCTTCAATTTTAGCGATTTCCATCACGTCTTTTCCGTTAACTGCCAGCATTTTGGGCGAAAGAGGATCTTGTTTTACTTTTTCCACCATAAAAAGCAAATGGCGGA
>JBBTRS010000007.1:36994-40712 GCA_038065115.1 Patescibacteria group bacterium | reverse complement strand
ATCCCTGCCCGGCTGATATTTGTAATTACGGAACGCAAACTTTCCACCTCGCCGACACTAATCAAAACAACAAAATAGAAATGAGCGAGTTGATTGCCTTCATCGCCAAATGGAAAACCAGTCAAGCCGTTTTAAGCGATGTCTTGGATGTTTTGGGGAGATGGTTAAGGGGAGGCTAGCTTAAAAATAAGAATTTAAGTTCAAAATCCAAACAGCAAAAAAGAAAAAAGCGGATTGACTTTTGTTTTTTCGGATTTATAATTCAAGATAATTACCTATATGGAAGAACAAACATCGCAATCGGAAGAAAAAAAAGAACCGGCGGATAAAGAAATAGATGAGCTGTCAAAATGCCAAAAGGAACGGGATGAATATCTTGACGGCTGGAGGCGGGCCAAAGCCGAACTTCTTAATTATAAAAAAGAAGAAATAAAAAGATTTGAAGTTTTCGCGAAGTTGGCCAACGAAGGGTTGATCAGGGAGCTTTTGATGGTTTTGAATAGCTTTGATTTAGGGCTGGCATCTTTGTCTCCCCACGGGAGATCTCCCGAAGGGAGAGAAAAAGACGATTTGGCCCAGAAGGGAATGTACTTGATTCGCTCCCAGCTTAGAGATATTCTTAAATCACACGGTTTGGAAGAAATTACGATTTCAGCGGGAGAAAATTTTAATTCGGCTACGCAAGAAGCGGTGGCTGAAATTGAATCGGATCAACCAACAGGAACTATTATTGAAGAAGTTGAAAAGGGTTATTTATTAAACGGCCGGGTAATTAAACCAGCCCGGGTTAAAGTGTCGAAATAGTAATTAGCGACTAGCCACTAGTGGCTAATGGCTATAAATTCTATGGCAAAAATATTAGGCATTGATTTGGGAACAACTTATTCGGCGATGGCGGTTGTTGAAGGGGGCGAGCCGAAAATTATTGAGAATACCGAAGGCAATCGGACGACTCCCTCTGTTGTCGCTTTGAGTAAAAGCGGAGAGCGATTAGCGGGTTTGTTGGCGAAGCGTCAATCAATCACCAATCCCAAAAATACCATTTTTTCGGTTAAGCGTTTAATCGGCCGGAGATTCAGCGATAAAACGGTTCAGTATGACAAGACTTGGTTGTCTTATGAAATCAAAGAAGGAGCCAATGACGGAGTGGAAATAAAATTAGGCGACCGGTGGTATAAACCCGAAGAAATTTCGGCTATGATTCTTCAAAAACTCAAAGCGGACGCCGAAGTTAAATTGGGAGAAAAAATTGAAGAAGCGGTCATCACCGTTCCGGCTTATTTTGACGACAGCCAGCGCCAAGCCACTAAAAATGCCGGGGAAATTGCCGGTTTTAAGGTGCGGCTGATTTTAAACGAACCTACGGCCGCGGCTTTAGCCTACGGATTAAATAAGAAAAAAAACGAGCAGATTATTGTTTATGATTTCGGCGGCGGCACTTTTGACATTTCTATTTTGGAAGTCAGCGAAGATGTTATTGAAGTTAAGGGAACCGGCGGCGATACCCATCTCGGAGGTGATGATTTTGACAAAAGAATTATTGATCATTTGGTTTCGGATTATAAAAAACAAGAAGGAGTTGACATTTCCAAAGATCCTTTGGCCTTACAGCGTTTGAAAGAAGCGGCGGAAAGAGCCAAGCACGAGCTTTCCACGTCTTTGGAAACCGAAATTAATCTGCCCTATATCACTACCGACGCTTCCGGACCTAAGCATTTTTTGGTGAAATTAACCAGGGCTAAGCTGGAAGAATTGGTCGGGGACTTGATTGAACGTTCTGTAAAATTAGTGGAAGAAACTTTAAAAGAAGCTAATTTTAAACCTTCGGATATTGAACAAATAGTTTTGGTCGGCGGCCAGACGAGAATGCCGGCTATTCAGGAAGCGGTCAAAAAATTCTTCGGGAAAGAACCCCACAAAGAGGTCAATCCCGACGAAGTAGTGGCCGCCGGAGCGGCTATTCAGGCCGGAATTCTTCAAGGCGATGTGAGAGATATTTTACTTTTAGACGTAAGCCCTTTGAGCTTAAGCCTGGAGACTTTGGGCGGTATTGCCACGCCGATGATTCCTAAAAATACGACCATTCCGACTGCCAAAACCCAAACTTTTTCAACGGCGGCGGATAATCAAGCTACGGTAGAAATCGTGGTGCTTCAGGGGGAAAGGGAAATGGCCGCCGATAATAAACTTTTGGGTCGTTTTCTGCTTGACGGCATTACGCCGGCGCCGCGGGGCGTTCCGCAGATTGAAGTTACTTTTGACATTGACGCTAACGGTATTTTGAATGTTTCGGCCAAGGATAAAGCCAGCGGCAAAAGTCAAACAATCAAAATTGAAGCCACCACCGCTTTGAACAAAGAAGAAGTGGAACGATTAAAACAGGAAGCCGCTCTTCATTCCGAAGAAGACCGGAAAAAGAAAGAATTAGTGGAGGCGAAAAATCAGGCGGAAAGTTTGATTTATACGGCGGAAAAAACTATTCGGGAAAGCGGCGAAAAAATCAATCAAGAAGCGAAAGACTCTTTGACGTCAAAAATAGAAAAATTAAAATCGGTCAGAGAAGGCAGTAATGCCGAAGAAATTTTATCGGCAATTAACGAACTTTCCCAAGCTCTTCAAAATATCGGCAAAGGACAGCCAGAAAATAAAACTTAGAAATTAAAACGATATTTGGTATTTTTTTGGCGTTCGTTGGTATTGATTCCATTGGTGTTTATTTTCTGATTTAAGCAAAGCGAATTATGACAGATTTACTTTCTAAAGAAAACGAAAACGATTTTTATCAATCGCCTGTCAAAATAATCCCTTTTTTGGTTTTTGAGGTTGGTTGCGCTTTTTTGATGAGTTTTTATTTTCGGCAACTCATAGGCAATGTTAATCCGCCAACCAACGGACTGTTTTTGTTTTTAACCGGCGCTGGCTTGTTTGTTATTTTTTCTTTTTTGAACGCTTTTTTTGTAAGCGGATTTTTGTGGTCAAACTTGGCGGCTGGCTTATCGGCGCTGGCCAGCTTGGCGGTTTTTTATGATTATTTTTCAACAACATTTATTGTTTTCGGGATCCTCATTTCTTTGATTTTTATATGGGGAATAAACAGCTTGCGTTCTGAAATGGAAAGTTCTTTGAAAATCAGGTTTTTTCGTTTAACGAAAGTATTTTTGCCGAAAATCGGTTTAGGAGTAGCGATTTTGCTCTCTCTTTTTAGTTATTTTTTATTTTCCAGCCGGGGCGGTTTCCCGATTTCCTTTGAAAATCTTCAGTTTTTATTAAAACCAAACGAAAAACCGATCGGTTTTCTGGTTAAAGATTTCAGTTTTCAAAAACCGTTTCAAGCGGTTTTAGCCGATTTGCTGGGACGGCGGTCAGTCGTGAAAATTCCCAATTTTGAAACATTATCGGCTTCAGCTCAAAAAA
This sequence comes from Patescibacteria group bacterium, assembly GCA_038065115.1. Taxonomy (GTDB): domain Bacteria; phylum Patescibacteriota; class Minisyncoccia; order UBA6257; family MFKM01; genus MFKM01. The sequence continues at coordinate 37,298 of JBBTRS010000007.1, read as the reverse complement.
TCATTATAGAATCGGCTATCGGGCAAGAATTGGCCGGTTTGAATAAATTTCTTGGTTTTGAAATCAACACCCAAGATTCCGTTGAGAGAGTTATTTATGATTCTTTGCTGGCGAAGTTTAATCAATTTGATGAAAAAGCTAAAAAATGGATAATTATAGGAATATTTGCTGTTTTGTTTTTGGTTATTCGAGCCTTGTTTATTCCCCTAAACTTGTTGCTGTCAATCCTCGCTTTTTTAATTTATTTGTTTTTATTGGCGTTTGATTACGCCAGTATTAAAACAGAATCCAGAAGCAAAGAAGT
>JBBTRS010000007.1:35531-36894 GCA_038065115.1 Patescibacteria group bacterium | reverse complement strand
TATGAAAAAAGATTATTACAAAATTTTAGGAGTTGATCGCAATGTCTCGGCCGAAGAAATAAAAAAAGCCTTTTATAAATTGGCTCACCAGTATCATCCTCACAAGGCCGGCAAGGATGAAAAAAAATTCAAAGAATTAAACGAAAAATTTAAAGAAATTAACGAAGCTTATCAGGTTCTTTCAGACAAAGAAAAGAGGGCGCAGTATGATCGTTTCGGCCAGGTTTTCGAAGGAACGTCCGCCGGTGGCGGAGAATGGCCTTTTGGGTCCGGCGCCGGTTTCAGGCAAGGTTCCGGTCCGTCAGCCGGCGGATTCGGTTTTGAGGAAGGAACGGGGGATCTTGGCGATTTAGGAGATTTTTTTGAAAGTTTTTTTGAAGATCTGGGCGTTCGGCAACGCCGTCGGACTTATCGTCGGGGTTCGGATGTGGAAGTGGTTCAAGAAATAAGCCTAGCAGAGGCTTTCAGCGGAGTCAGGAAGCATTTGCAATATAAAATCTTGATTGCCTGCGATAAATGTAAGGGAATCGGTTATGACAAAAAAGAAGGGCAAAGCACTTGTTCCACTTGCGCCGGTCGCGGGGAAATCAGGGAAAATCGTCAGACTTTCTTCGGTAATTTTTCCCAGAACAAGGCTTGTCCCCAATGCCACGGCTTAGGAGAAATTCCTAATAAAGTTTGTTCCGAGTGCAAAGGTTCCGGCCGACAACCGGGCTTGAGAGAGGTGGATATTGACATTGTTCCGGGAGTAGCCGGCGGCCAGATTATAAAATTAAAAGGAATGGGCGAAGCGGGCGAACGAGGCAGCGAGACCGGCGATCTTTATGTCAGAATAAAAGAAAAATCGCATCCGTTTTTTAATCGGGAAGGAGACGATCTTTATTTTAAACAGGAATTAAAATTAACCGAAGCTTTGCTGGGCAAAAAAATAAGAATTAATGATTTAAAGGGAGAATCTTTGGATATTGAGTTGCCGCCGGGATTTAATTTCAAAGAAAAATTAAAAAATCACGGCAAGGGAATGCCGCATTTGCACGGAATGGGCCGCGGCGATCTTTATTTGGAATTTGATTTGAAATTACCTAAGCATTTATCTGAAAAAGCCAGAAAAATCGTTGAGGAATTGGATAGGGAGATATAGAATTTTTCTAAAATCCCTTTTGCTCATAAACCTCCGAACGTCAAAATTCTCCTCGCTCGCACGCTGCTCGCCACCCAGCTCGCTTCGCTCACGGGTCCTGGCTCGCGACGCGGCTCGCTCGGGAATTTTCTGACCTTCTCCGGTCGTAATCGCTTCAAGGGATTTTATAAAAATAGGGTTGGGAGGAATAGGGAGGTGATAAACTTCGGCCTGCGGGATATT
>JBBTRS010000007.1:0-35431 GCA_038065115.1 Patescibacteria group bacterium | reverse complement strand
GAAAATTCCTTTGCCCGTTTTATCAAGTACTATATAATAAATAATAATACGTTTATACTAAAAACCCATTAAGGTATTAGTAATTGAAATAAAATGGAAATTACCTTTTTAGTCATAATTTTGCTGGTTCTGTCTGGAGGTTTGGCGGCGATCTTTATTTTGCTAAAAAGTTATTTGCAAAAAAAAAGCGGGGACCAGTCTTTAGTTTTGCTTCAAAACCAGATTAACGAAATTGTCCGGACTTTGGACAATAAGCTTGGCGAATCAACGCGTTTTATCCAGCGTCAATTCGGGGAAAGCACTAAAATCATCAAAGAAATCACTCAAGAATTAACTAAGGTCGGCGAAGGGCAAAAACAGGTGGTTGATATCGCCAAACAACTGGACAATCTTCAGGATATTCTAAAAAACCCGAAACAGCGGGGAATGCTGGGCGAATATTTTTTAAAAAACCTTTTGGAAAATGTTTTTTCTCCGGGGCAATTTCAGATGCAATATAAATTTAAAGACGGCACTGTTGTTGACGCCGTGATTTTCACCAAAGACCGGATTATCCCCATTGACTCCAAATTCAGTTTGGAAAATTACAATCGGCTTTTGGAAACCAAAGAAGAAAGCGAACGCCGTCGTTTAGAAGCCGTTTTTCGGGAAGATTTAAAAAATCGGATTGACGAAACCGCTAAATATATCAAGCCGGAAGAAGACACCCTGGAATTCGCTTTTATGTTTATTCCGTCAGAGGCGGTTTATTACGATTTATTGATAAACAAAGTGGGAACCGTAATCGCCCGCGATTTAATAGAATACGCTTTTGTTGACAAGAAAGTGATTATTGTTTCTCCGACTTCGTTCTTAGCCTATCTCCAGACCGTTTTACAAGGACTAAAAGCGCTTCAAATTGAAGAATCGGCCAAGGAAATCGGAAAACGGGTGGAGGAATTACGCAGGCATTTAATCAGTTACGGGGAATATTTTAAAAAATTGGGCGTTCATTTAGGGACCACCGTTAATATGTATAATAAAGCTCAAAAAGAATTGGGGAAAATTGACAAGGATGTTTTAAAAATCACCGGCAAGACCGTGGGCGTGGAGACGTTAAGATTGGAAAATCCGGAAACTGAAAATGAAAACGGAGAATAAGGTTGAAGAATTTTATCAAAAACTCGGTCGGCCGCCGGGCCGATTTCCCTTAACCCGACGCCAGCAAGATGTTCTTTCTGATAAAAAATGGCTGGAATTTTTGAAATTATCCCGTTTTTTCAGGCAGTTGCCTTTTATAGAATTTGTTTTAGGCGCCGGTTCATTGGCCTTGGGGAACGCGCGTCGGGATTCCGATTTTGACGTCATCGTCGGAGTAAAATCCGACCGGATTTTTACGGCCCGATTTTTTTGTATTTTAATGTTTGATTTATTGGGCCGGCGCCGTCAGAAGTTTTCGCATCGGGAAGCGGCCAGCGATAAAATTTGTTTCAATCATTTCATCGCTCCGACCGCTTATTGTTTGCGGCCGCCCTATAATATTTATTGGCAGGAGCTTTATAAAAACCTGGTTCCTATTTACGGCCAACGGGATAAAATTCAGGAATTTTTTAAAGCCAATGGTTGGATGGAAAGGCCGGTTTATTTTGACGATTCGCGCCATCAGTTTCACCGGCCGAATTTCGGCGGAATTTTTTGGGAAAATGTTTTAAGCGGCCGTTTCGGCGATTCAATAGAGCGATTGCTAAAACAGATTCAAATCCGAAGAATTGAAAAAAGCCTGAAAGAAAGCGCGGGATTCAAGCCACGGCTCATTTTCAATGATGAAGAATTGGAATTTCACCCCGATACTTTAAGGATTGACAAGCTTATTAATCAATAAGGCGAATTTAATGAAAAATTTAAAGATTTTAATTTTGATTTTAACGTTGCTGTTGAGTTTTAATATTTTGGTTTGGCGGACAATTATTTTTGCCGCATCTTCGGATAATCTGGAAATTTATTTTTTGTCAGTCGGCCAGGGCGACAGCGAATTAGTGGTTTTGCCGGGCGGAGCGCGGGTTTTAATTGACGGGGGAAAGGGCAACCGGGCGATTCAAGAGTTAACTTCAATTTTGCCGTTTTTTGACCGCTATCTTGATTTAGTTGTTCTTTCGCATCCTGAAACCGACCACTTTTTGGGGCTAATTGATGTTTTAAAAAATTACAAGGTCGGGACTTTTATTTCCAATGGTCGCGAGGGAACGGCTGATTCTTGGCCGGTTTTAACCGGGATTTTAAAAAACGGGAAAATCCCCAGTGTTTCCTTGGCGGCCGGCGATAAAATTTGCTATCGGGAAAACTGCTTTAACATTCTTTCCCCGACCAGAGATTTTTTAAACAGCCGGGAAACCAATGACAGCGGTTTAGTGATGGAACTGGCCAGCGCCGATTCCCGCATTCTTTTTACCGGCGATATCGGGAAAAAGGTTGAAGATTTTTTAGTAAAAAATTTCAATTTTAAAATTGATGTTTTGAAAGTAAGCCATCACGGTTCAAAATTTTCCACCAGTCAAAATTTTTTAGCCGCCAGCCGCCCCCGATTCGCTTTTATTGAGGTTGGCAAGAATAGCTACGGCCATCCCACCGGAGAAGTTTTAAACCGTCTGGCCGCGATTGGCGCCACGATTTATCGCACCGATAAAGACGGAACAATGAAGATGGTTATTCCAAAAAATTCTTCCGAAATTCAGGTTTTTCGCAAAAAGTGATACAATAAATTAGTAAATTAGCCACTAGTCATTAGTAATTAGTAATTAGAAAATAGAAAATATATATGGCAAGAATTTTAGTTAAAGAAATTATAAACAAAGAAAACCAAATGGTTGAATTGATGGGTTGGGTGGCGGCTCGACGGGATCACGGCAAGCTTATTTTTATTGATTTTCGGGATATGGGCGGAGTGGCTCAAGTGGTTTTTTTGCCGAAAGACAAAGATTTATACCAACTGGCGAGTAGCTTGCGATCAGAGTGGGTTATTAAAATCACCGGAACGGTTAAAAAACGGCCGGTTGGCATGGAAAATTCCAATTTAGAAAATGGCCAATTTGAAATTCAAGCCGAAACTTTGGAAATTTTAAGTCAATCCGAAACCGCGCCTTTTCCTTTGGACACCGACGGCTACGAGATTAACGAAGACATTAGAATGAAGTATCGCTATTTGGATTTAAGGCGCCGGCGTTTGCAAAAAAATATCAGATTTCGTTCCTTGTTTATTCAACAGATACGCCAGCTTTTAACCGATAAAGAATTTGTTGAAATTGAGACGCCGATATTGGGCAAGTCCACTCCGGAAGGAGCTCGGGATTATTTGGTGCCTTCCCGCTTTCAGCCAACGAAATTTTACGCTTTGCCTCAATCGCCCCAGCAGTATAAACAACTTTTGATGGTGGCGGGTTTTGAAAAATATTTTCAGGTAGCCCGTTGTTTTCGCGATGAAGACACCCGAGGCGACCGCCAGCCGGAATTCACTCAATTGGATATTGAAATGAGTTTTCCTCAAGAAGAAGCTATTTTGGCTTTCATTGAAGAGCTTTATATTGAAGCCGTTAAAAAAATATTTCCGCAAAAACGGATTACCAAGATTCCTTTTCCTCGGCTTGATTATCAGGAGGCGATGGCTAAATATCAGAGCGACAAGCCCGATTTAAGAGAAGACAAAAACGACCCCAATGAACTGGCTTTTGCTTTTATAATCAACTTTCCGATGTTTGAATGGAAAGAAAATGAAAAAAGGTGGGACGCGGTTCATCATCCCTTTACCCAGCCGAAAGTGGAAAATCGCGCGGAGTTTGAAACGGTTTTTAAAGAAAATCCGGGAAAAATTTTAGCCCAGCAATACGATTTTGTTTTAAACGGTTACGAGGTCGGCGGAGGTTCAATAAGGATTCACGATCCTAAATTGCTTCAGGCGGTTTTTGAAGCGATGGGAAATAAAACGGAAGACGTCCAGGCAGAATTTGGCCATATGTTTGAGGCTTTTGAATATGGGGTGCCGCCTCACGGGGGAATCGCTTTGGGATTAGACAGGATACTGGCGATTTTACTCAATGAGCCGAATATCCGCGAAGTTATCGCTTTCCCGAAAACCGGCGACGGTCGCGATTTAATGATGGGCGCGCCGGCCGAAATCAGATCCGAACAATTAAAAGAATTACACCTCAAAAAGAATTAATTCAGAGGGAAGATATTTATGAAAATTGTGTCCGGATTAAAGCTAGAAAATAGTAATATTGCTTTCCAGGGTATCACGCCGTTAATCACGCCTTTCCAACTGAAACGCGGCCGGTTAGCCGTGACCAAACAGGCGAGACAGACGGTTATTGATGGCCGCCAGCAGATTATAAAAATTTTAAGCGGTAAAGACAGCCGTTTTCTTGCGATTGTCGGGCCTTGTTCCATTAACGATCCGAAAGCGGCTATTGATTACGCCGGGCGGCTGGCCCGGTTGGCCAAGCAAACAGCGGATCGTTTGTTGATTGTTATGCGCGTTTACTTCGAAAAACCCCGGACAACTATCGGCTGGAAAGGGCTGATAGCCGAACCGGAACCGGCCGTCGACAATGGATTCAATATAAAAAAAGGATTAAAAATCGCTCGCGGTTTGTTGCTCGAAATTAATAAAATGGGCTTGCCGGTTGCCACCGAATTTCTTGACCCGATTATTCCCCAATACATCTCGGACTTGATTTCTTGGGGCGCGGTTGGCGCGCGAACCACCGAATCGCAGATTCATCGCCAGATGACCAGCGGTCTTTCCATGCCTATCGGGTTCAAAAACAGCACGGAGGGCAACATTCAAATTGCCGCCAATGCGATTATCGCGGCGAGAACGCCTCATGTCTTTTTGGGGATCAACGGTTCCGGCAGAGTTTCCGTTATCCATACCAAGGGCAATCAATGGGCACATTTGGTTTTGCGGGGCGGAAAGAAGCCGAACTATGATTCTGTTAACATCGGAAAGGCGATAGAAATATTGAATGAAGCTGACCGCAAATCCGGCAAAAAATCCTATGACACCAAGATATTGATTGACTGTAGTCATGGTAATTCCGGCAAAGACCCCGTAAAACAAGTCGTTATTTGCCGAAAAATAGTCGCTCAATTTATCGCCGGCAATAAACGAATTGCCGGATTTATGCTTGAAAGCAATATTAATCCGGGCAGGCAGGATATCTCTCCGCGGATGAAATATGGCGTTTCAATCACCGACCCTTGTATCGGTTGGGAAGAAACCGAAGATATCCTTCTGGAAATCCACGGGTGTCTAAAAAACAGTTAATGTTTGTTGTTGACAAGAGTGTTATAATATACTATTATTGCTAATAAATTTTAATTGCCCTTTTACAATCAAAAACTATCCTGAAAGGAGGTGGCGATTATGGAAAATTATTATCGATGGATAAATCATTTAATCGATCTACTACTCATGGAGTTGGAAGAGGAGCTGGGAAAGTCTTTTATTCGCGACGAAGAACTTACTTCAGGGGCAATTGGACATTGCAAGGCGATGGTGGAACGCGGTTGTTGTTATAACGCGCCCAAGTATTTATTGGGGTCGGCGTTAGCTGAAGCAGTGGACGGAGTAAAGGCTGATTATCAAGACCTAGCCATTAAGCAAGCCGTTAAAAAAATGGCCATTAGATTAATTGAGTCGCGCGAATATCACGGGGCCTTACGCTTTTATCCGGTTATAGGCGTGAGTATAGCGGTTAAAGACATCTGGTCTGGAGAAGTGGCGCTTTATGCCACTCTGCGGTTAAAAAAATAGTTTTTAAGTGATTTTTAAAGAGCTCGTTTTATGAGCTCTTTTTATTTTTAAAACCAAAGCCCCGCCTTGAATTGAAATCCTGATAAAAAATCAGGTGGGTGGATTCAGCTCTAACCCAAGGGCTAAAGCAATTCATCCTCCCAATAGAAATTAAATTGTGCAGGATTCAACCTTAGCGAGGCATTTGCATTATAACAAAATCTGGAACAAATTCAAGGCGTTGTCGGCGGTTTGTCTTGCCACTTCTTCTAAAGAAAGATTGCGAATTGCGGCTATTTTTTGGGCTACAAATTTAACATAAAGCGGTTCGTTTCTTTGGCCGCGGCGGGGAACAGGCGTTAAATAAGGACAATCTGTTTCAATCAGGATTTTTTCAAGCGGCAGGTCTTTGATAATTTCATCGTAAGCGGGAGAATAGGTAATGATGCCGGTGAAGCCGAGGAAAATCCCCATTTCTAGGTATTGTTTTGCTTGCTTCTGATTTCCGGTAAAACAGTGAATAACGCCTTTTAATTTAGAATTATGAATCAAGAAGTAAGAATTAAGAATACTAATAACATCGTCGTGAGCATCGCGACAGTGAATTATCAACGGTTTATCCAATGCCAGTGCCAATTCAATTTGTTTTTTAAAAACTTCCTTTTGGAGATTCTTAATTCTTAATTCATTATTCTTAATTCTGTAGTAATCCAAGCCGGTTTCGCCGATCGCCGCCACTTTGTCGGATTTTTTGGCTAGAGTTAAATATTTTTGGTAATCAAAGACCTCGTTTTCAATATCAAGGGGATGGAGTCCGACAGCCGCCCAAACCCCTTTTTCGCAATTTTCGGCGATATCCACCGCTTTCTCGCTAGAGTCGTATTTTGAGCCGGCATTGATCAGCCAAAGATTTTCATCAAGGCATTTTTTGATAATTTCCGGATAGTCGTTATTAAAAGCCTTAAAATTAAGATGAGCGTGCGAATCAAACCATTTAGTTTTGTTGGCGGTTAACGTTGAATTTTTTGAAGCGCCGGAAAGCATATTTCTGTGTTTCTTGTTTACTATTGTAATTCCACGATCGTGGAATTACAATAGTAAAATAAAAATAATTTTAAACTAATAATTCTCAATAAATTTCGGCAATTTTATCGCCGAAATAAATAAAACCTCCTTCAAGCGGAGGTTTTTAAAAAATATTTTAAAGAGCTTGGTCAGGATGGAAGGATTTGAACCTTCATCTTTCGGCCTCAAGCCCCCACACTAATAGTGGATTGCGAAGCAAAATGTATTCTATAAACATAGCCAAACCAATATAGCTTTTGTTATTTTGAATACAACTTTGGCTCCGGAAAGAATAGCTGTCCATTAATTAGTGTGGGGGCAAGCCGAGAGCTCTGCCCGTATTAAGCTACACCCTGGTTTAATATCCGGAGATTAATCGCCCCTCTCTCTTAAAGGATATAATTCTTTGTCTATCTTTCTTTCAAAGCATGTTTTTCCGGCGTTATGCTGCCAGTTTTGACCATAGCCGCCTTCTATCGGTTTTACCGCTCTTGGCTCTAAATTTTGAGGGAAATTATCAGCCAGACTAAAGACGGCGCATAATTCAAATGATTCGGAGCCTTTGACGCTGTAAGCGTATGGCTCGTTGGTTTGGGGGTCTGTTGGCGCTTTGTAGCCGCTAATGCTATTTTCCAGAGCGGAAAGGTTTTCGGGCAGAACTCTTTTATTGATCCAATAATTTACGATTTCAAACTGGATATTTTGCAGATTATTTACTCTTTGCTGATCAAAGCGCCTGGTTCTTTCTTTGGCGGGAGAACCGATAACGAAAAATCCGGTTATAACGACAGCTGTTACCAGGCCGGAAACAATCCAAACAAAATATTTCAGTTTTTTATTCGCGGAAGGAAATTCCCTTCTTGAGTCCCAAAGATAATAACCAAAAATTAGGCCAGCCAAGAAAAACACGGAAAGAGATTTCAAGATAAAGCGGATTGTGATTTCGCCTCCCAGAAAACTCCGAATAATGCCTATTAGGTCGCCGATTATAATAAGACCCGCTATAAAAAGAGTGAAGTAAATAAGCCATTTTCTTATTTTCATATTTCTTACCTCGGGCTCTTTTTTATAATTTTTGTCCAGAAACCAAGAAATCCAAACCAAAGCGGGAAAAACGATAACGATGAAAGAAATTGAAAATCTTATCAAGTCTTGATAACGAGAAGTCTGGTCATATCCGATTTGGGAGAGACTGTCCGGCGCCAAAACGTTTATGTATTGGAAAATAAGAGTCAGGAGATTAGCCGCGCTTGAATAAAGCATGATAATGGCGAACAAATGAAGGAAAACATGCTTCGGGGAAATTCTGATTGGCGTCGAGTTATCCATTTTCTTATTATATCAATAAAATAAAAAAATCCCAATCAAAAATTGAGACCCCCGATGATAAATAAAATGCCTAACTTGGTCGGGGCGCCGAGAATCGAACTCGGCCTATATGCACCCCATGCATACGTACTACCAATATACTACGCCCCGAAATTTTAGTGTTGGGCCATGCATGCGTGCCTGCCTGTGGCAGGCAGGCTGCCGGCATACTACAGCCCGCGAAACCTTGTTTATTTTAAGATTTAGATTTAGTCAGGGTTTTGATGCAGCGGGTGCAGGCTTTTATTCTTTTACCGGCGAGCAGACTGCCAGCGGGCAATTTAGCCCATTGTAAATTGGGATGTTTTTTAGTTTTTTCAGTGGGATTGTACTTCCCGCGCAGTTTTTTCCGGCCCATCCCCATAATTGATACTTTTTCACAGAAATAACATTTCATAGTTTTTACGAAATAAAGATTAATATAAAAATACGAATTTCATTTATTCTATTTCCAATAAGCCCGATTGTCAATAAATAATGACGATGTTAGTATATTAATCAGAATGTCTGACATTTCCCTTCAAATTTTTCAATTGATTGTCTTATACGCGTCTTTAGTGGTTCACGAGGTTTCCCACGGATTAGCCGCTTACAAGCTGGGAGATTCAACGGCAAAATTGGCCGGCCGGTTGAGTTTTAATCCTTTAAAACACATTGACCCGTTCGGCACGGTGATCTTGCCTTTATCTCTTATTTTATTTCAGAGCAATTTTATAATTTGTTACGCCAAACCGGTTCCTTTTAATCCCAATAATTTTCGAAATGTAAAAAAGGGGACCATGCTGACGGGATTGGCCGGGCCTTTGTCAAACATTAGCTTGGCGATTATTTTCGGGTTATTAATCAGGTCATTGAATTTTTTTGAATTGCTGTCTCCCAATCTCTTGTCATTATTATCCATAATCGTTTTTTTGAACGTTTTGTTCGCTCTTTTTAATTTAGCCCCTTTTCCTCCTTTTGACGGACATCATTTAGTTTTTTCTCTTTTGCCGGACAAATTTAACGGGATTAAAAATTTTTTAGCAACAAACTATTTATTTTTGACGCTGACTTGGATTGTTTTTATTTTCCCGTATTTAATTCCTCTGGTTTATCGGCTCTCAATGGTTATTATGGGCGGATAATCGGATTAGCGGAGAATGAAAATGGTTAAAAAAAATGAGGCAAAATTAGCCTTAATTACTTTACAGAATGAAGGCGACCGACAACCCCCTTTCGGGCTTCTTTATCTTGCCACTTATTTAGAGAAAAAAATCGGATTCAGAAGCACCAAGATTATAGATAAAAACTTCGGAGACGTTATGGCGGAGGTTCGGGAATATAAACCGGATTTAGCGGGAATTAGCGCTATGACTATTCATTACGAAGAAGCGAGTGAATGCGCTAAAGCCATAAAAGAAGCTCTCCGTATTCCCGTCATAATAGGCGGAGTCCATATTTCTTTATTGCCAAATTCTTTAAGAACTTGCTTTGATGTTGGCGTTGTCGGAGAAGGCGAAGAGACATTTAAAGAGCTTGTTTGCCTATACCAAGAAAAACAAAAATTTAATCCGGCGGATTTAAGAAAAATCAAAGGAATCGCTTTTTGGAACGAGAATGGAAAAATAGAAATAACCGTTCAAAGGGAGTTCGTAAAAAATCTAGACGAAATTCCTCCCTTGGATTATGAATACGCGGATAAAAGATATTTTGAGCCGAAACCGATTATTGGAATCGGAAAGCTCGCTAGACGAGGTTGGATTTTAACTTCTCGCGGTTGTCCTTTCCGTTGTCGCTTTTGCGCCACTTCCGCTTTTTGGGGAAGCGGTTTAACCAGATTTCACTCGCCTCAATACATAGTGTCGCATATCAAATATCTCAAAGAAAATTTTAAAATTAAGCATTTATTATTTTGCGACGATCTTTTTACTATGGACAGAAATCGTTTGAGGGAAATTGCCAGACTCTGCGAAAAGGAAAATTTATTGGAAGGGATAACAACTACCGCCCAGGCGAGAGCCAACACCATTGATGACGAAATGGGCGAGATTTGCCGCAAACTTAATATAAAAATTCTTCAATTTGGTTTTGAAAGCGGCTCTAAAAAAGTTCTTCAGTGGCTGAAAGGACCAACGGCCAGCCCGGAAATTAATTTAAAAGCCATTGAAATTTCTTTGCGTCATAAAATAAAAGTTTTCGGAAGTCTGATGATGGGCATTCCCGAGGAAACCCTGGAAGACATGAAAGAAACTTACGAGTTTATTAAAAAAGCGGTCAAAAAAGGCGCTTATCTTTTTTTGTTCGTCGCTACGCCTTACCCCGGAGGGGAATTTTGGGAAATTGCCAGAAATCAAAAAAAAGTCAGCGAGGAAATGGATTTTACCAAGCTGTCTCTTTATTCCTGCCACAACCCTCTCTTGTTGGACGAAAAAATAGACAAAGAAAAATTCGCCGAATTATTTTTAGAAACAAGAAAATTATTAAGATTTCAGAAATACAAGATGGTTTGGGAAATTTTATTGAATGATCCGCTTGGAATAATATTGATTATTTTGAAAAATCCATTTTTTTGGTTAAAAAGAATATCGCTCTGGATAGGCAAGCGTTAGTCTCGTTTTACGCCGTATTAGTTTAAAACAAAATTCCGATTTTCAGCAGAGTTGACAACCACTCCACATTTTTGGTATTTTTATTGAATATCAATTTTAAAGATCAATGCCCAGTAGTGAAAACTCGATTGCTTTTTTTAGATTAAATTCATAAAGTTTTCCTATGGGGTATAATTTAGAAAACCAATCCAAGCTTATTTATTGGCAAAGGTCATCAAAAAAAAGAATTTAATTAAATCGAGTTTCTACTACTGGGTATGCCCACGATTCATCAATTAATTAAAAAAGGAAGAAAGAAATCGGTTAGAAAAAAGAAAACCCCGGCCTTGGGGCGTTATTTCAATAATTTAAAAAATCGTCCCACTTTATCAATCTCGCCTTTTAAGCGGGGAGTTTGTTTGAAAGTTTTTACCACTACCCCCAAAAAACCGAATTCCGCTTTAAGAAAAGTGGCTCGGGTGCGGTTAAGCAACGGAATGGAAGTAACCGCTTATATTCCCGGGGAAGGGCACCAGCTTCAGGAACACTCGGTGGTTTTGGTTCGTGGCGGCCGGGTAAAAGATTTGCCTGGCGTGAGATACCACATTGTTCGCGGTATTTTGGATACCACGGGAGTGGATGGCCGGAAGCAACAAAGGTCAAAATACGGAGCTAAAAGACCCAAAAAACAGTCTTAAATTGATATATGCGCAAAAAACAAATTTATAAAAATAGAAAATTACGCCAACCCGATACTGAATACAAAAATTTAACCGCCGGCCGGTTTATCAATTATTTGATGATAGAAGGCAAGAAATCTTTGGCCGAAAAAATATTTTATCAGGCTATGAAGAATATTCAAAAAATAACCCAGCAGGAACCAATAAAGGTTTTTGAAAAAGCCCTGGAAAATGTCAGCCCGATCGTAGCGGTGGTTTCCCGGAGAGTTGGAGGGGCTAATTACCAGGTACCGATGGAAGTAAGACCGGAAAGAAAATTCTTTTTGGCCGGTCATTGGATTATTAAATCAGCCAGATCGCGGAAAGGAAAAACCATGGCGGAAAATTTGGCGGAAGAAATCATCGCCGCTTCCAAAAACGAAGGAGCGGCTATCAAGAAGAAGCAGGATATGCATAGAATAGCGGAAGCCAATAGGGCGTTTGCTCACTTTGCGAGGTAAGAAAGGGATTGGAATTCAGTATTTAGGTTTTTTAAAATCTCCTAAATTCTAAATTCTAAATTCTAGATTCTAGATTCTAATTTATGCGTCAATACCCGTTAGAAAAATATCGCGATATCGGCATTATTGCCCATATTGATGCCGGAAAAACAACCGTCTCCGAACGGATTCTTTTCTACACCGGAATTTCCCATAAAATCGGCGAGGTTCACACCGGCGATACCGTTATGGATTGGATGGAACAAGAACGGGAAAGGGGAATTACGATAACGGCGGCGGCCACAACTTGCTATTGGAAACCGACTTACGGTGGCGCAGAGTATAGGGTTAATATCATTGATACTCCCGGCCATATTGATTTTACCGTTGAAGTTCAGCGTTCGCTTCGGGTGCTTGACGGCGGGGTAGTTGTTTTTGACGGGGTGGCCGGCGTGGAACCGCAATCAGAAACGGTTTGGCGGCAGGCTGATAAATATAAAGTGCCGCGAATTTGTTTCGTCAATAAGCTTGATCGAATGGGAGCGGATTTTGAAAAAGTATTGCAATCAATCAAAGATCGTTTGCACCCGAAACTAGCGGTGCTTCAGTGGCCCATTGGCCTGGAAGAAAAATTTGAAGGCGTTATTGATTTGTTAAAACAGCAAGCTTTTTATTTTGAAGGCGAACACGGACAGGAAATAATTTCTAAAGAAATTCCAGCTGATTTTAAAAAGATAGCCGAAGAAAAAAGAGGAAAATTAGTGGAATTGATCGCCGAAACCGACGATGCCTTACTACATCGTTATTTAGAAGGGCATGAAATTAGCTTTGAGGATTTACAAAAAGCCCTAAGAAAGGCTTGTTTAAAAGGGGAGTTGATTCCTATCCTTTGCGGGAGCGCTCTTAAAAATAAAGGCGTTCAGTTTCTTTTAGACGCGGTTATTGATTATTTGCCTTCGCCGCTTGATTTGCCGGCGGTGAAAGGAATTAATCCGGAAAATCAAATAGAAGAAGAAAGGATGCCAAAAGACGACCAGCCTTTCGCGGCTTTGGCTTTCAAAATAGCAGCCGATCCTTTTGTCGGCTCTTTGACTTATTTTCGGGTTTATTCCGGAATTTTGAAAAAAGGAAGCTATATTCTTAACGTTAGTAAAAATAATCAGGAAAGAATCGGCCGGATTTTAAGAATGCACGCTAATCACCGGGAAGAAGTAGAGGAAATTTACGCCGGCGATCTTGGCGCTTTCGTGGGTTTAAAAAATACCACCACTGGAGATACGCTTTGCGATCCCAATCAGCCTATAATCTTAGAAAAAATTGTTTTTCCGGAACCGGTCATTTCTATTCGGATTGAGCCAAAAACTAAAGCTGACCAGGAAAAAATGTCTTTGGCTTTGCATCGGCTTCAAGAAGAAGACCCGACTTTTAGAGTGATTGGCGATCCGGACACCGGCGAGACTCTTATTTGGGGAATGGGCGAACTTCACTTGGAAATTATCGTTGATCGAATGAGGCGGGAATTCGGTGTTGAAGCCAATGTCGGCCGGCCTCAAGTGGCTTACAAAGAAACAGTGGTGGGAACGGCCGAAGCCGAAGGCAAATATGTTCGTCAATCCGGCGGTCGGGGTCAATACGGCCATGTTTGGTTGAAGATAGAACCCTTAGAACGAGGCAAGGGTTTTGAATTTGTTAAAGCCATCAAGGGAGGCACTATCCCCGCGGAATTTATTCCAGCCGTGGAAAAAGGAGTCAAAGAAGCCATGGACAGGGGGGTTTTAGCCGGTTATCCTTTCGTTGACGTTCAAGTTTCTCTTTATGACGGTTCTTTTCACGAAGTTGATTCTTCGGAAGCGGCTTTTAAAATTGCCGGCTCTATCGCTTTTCAAGAGGCCGCTAAAAGAGCCAAGACGATTTTGTTGGAGCCGATGATGAAAGTTCAGGTGATTGCCCCGCCGGATTTTCTGGGCGAGGTAAACGGCGATCTTAATTCCCGCCGAGGCAAAATTGAAGCTTTGACGGAAAGACTGGGGACCAATGTGATTGACGCGAAAGTGCCTTTGTCGGAAATGTTCGGTTACGCCACCAATTTGAGATCAATGACTCAAGGCCGTGGCAGTTTCACCATGGAGTTTAGCAGTTACGAAGAAGTGCCCAATAATATTGCTATGCAGATTGCCGAGGGGAAGAAGCAATAGTGTTGACACAAAATTTTTTTTACTATAAACTGACTTGGTCGTTATTACATTATTAAAAATCTAGAATTTTTTAACCAAAAGCCGATTTGCTTTTGGCGAAAAATTTTCAAAAAAACAATATGGCTGAAAAAGCAAAATTTATTAGAAACAAACCCCATGTTAATGTCGGCACCATCGGTCATATTGACCACGGCAAAACGACTTTAACGGCGGCTATCATGCACGTCCTTCAGTTGAAGGGTCTTATCCAGAAAGCCGAATCGGTTGATCAAATTGACAATGCTCCCGAAGAAAAAGCTCGGGGTATTACGATTGCCATTCATCATTCTGAATACGAAACCGAAAAAAGACACTACGCCCACATTGATTGTCCGGGGCATGCTGACTATATCAAAAACATGATTACCGGTTCCGCCCAAATGGACGGAGCGATTTTGGCGGTTTCCGCGGCTGACGGCCCGATGCCTCAAACTCGGGAGCATATTCTTTTGGCTCGTCAGGTCGGTGTTCCGACAATGGTAGTCTTTTTGAATAAAGTTGATCAGGTAGACGATAAAGAATTAATTGATTTGGTGGAATCGGAAGTCAGAGAGCTTTTGAAAAAATACGATTTCCCGGGCGATGAAATTCCGGTTATTCGCGGTTCCGCTCTCAAAGCCTTAGAAGCGAAAACTATTGACGACGAATGGTGTAAACCGATTTTGGAATTAGCCAAAGCGCTTGACGAATACATTCCCGATCCGGTTAGAGAAATTGACAAACCGTTTCTTTTGCCAGTTGAAGATATTTTCAGCATTGAAGGACGGGGAACAGTGGTAACCGGCAGAATTGAACGAGGAATGGTCAAGGTCAACGAAGAAGTTGAATTAATCGGTTTGCATCCGACCAGCAAAGTGACGGTAACCGGCATTGAAATGTTCAATAAGATTTTGGACGAAGGACAGGCTGGTGAAAATGTTGGTATTTTGCTTCGCGGTTTGAAAAAAGAAGACGTGGAACGCGGTCAAGTTATTGCCAAAACCGGCAGTGTTACGCCGCATACCGAATTTGAAGCCAGTGTTTACATTTTAAGCAAAGAGGAAGGCGGCCGGCACACCCCGTTTTTTACCGGCTACAAACCCCAGTTTTATATTAGAACTTGCGATATTACCGGTGAAGCGACTCTTCCCCAAGGAATGGAAATGGTAATGCCAGGCGATACCGTTAATCTTTCTATTAAACTTCTCGCTCCGATAGCTTTAGAAGAAAAACAGCGTTTCGCTATCAGAGAAGGAGGAAAGACCGTAGGCGCCGGCGCCGTAACCAAGATAATAAAATAAAAGCTGTTTTGACAGGGTAAGCGGAATTCGCGGCTGTAGTGAAATTTTCTTCGCTACAAAATGAGCCTGAAAATTTCAACAATTATGGCAAAAAAAATTTCCGACAAAAAAGAAGACAAGGAAAAATTAAGATTAAAAATCAAAGCCTATGATCATAAATTGATTGATAATTCTTGTCGGCAGATCATTGAGGTGGTTGAGCGTCAAGGTGGTGAATTGATTGGCCCAGTCCCTTTACCGACTGAATTTCACCGTTATACCGTTAATCGTTCAACTTTTGTCCATAAGGACGCGCGGGAGCAATTTGAAATGTGGGTTCATAAACGCTTGATAGATATCGTTAATCCCAGTCAAAAAATCATTGAGTCTTTGTCAAACCTCAACTTGCCGGCGGGGGTTGATGTTGAAATAAAAATGATGTAATATCTAGCGAAAGAAAGCAGATTTAGCCAAAAAATAATTAAAACTGCCGAGGCTAAACCTAGGCAGTTTTAATTTATAATAAATTGCAACAAATAAAATAAGTTTATATGATACCAATTTCCGGTACAAAATTAAAAATGAGTCAGATTTTCAAAGACGGGAAAGTCGTCGCGGTTACTCCTATTAAAGTTGCCGATGTTTCGGTTTTCACCGAAGGCGAGTTGGTTAAAATAACCGGAGTGACCCGGGGCATAGGATTTCAAGGCGTGGTTAAACGCTGGGGTTTTCACGGCGGGCCCAAAAGCCACGGGCAAAAACACCGCCTGCGGGCGCCGGGTTCAAGCGGGCCAACCGCGCCGCAACGAGTTTTAAAAGGCCGGAAAATGGCCGGTCAAACCGGTGGCCGCCAAAAAACCGTAAAAAATCTTAGAGTGGTTGCTTTGGATAAAGAAAATACTATTTTAATGCTCAAAGGAGCCGTGCCGGGCTATAAAAACACTAAAATTTTAATTTACCCCGTTAATAATAAATCAATTTCTGGCGAAAAATCATAGTTTTAAATTCATGAAAACAGATTTATTTAATCAAAAAAACGAAAAAACCGGAACGATAGATTTACCCGACGCTATTTTTGACGTTAAATGGAATCCGGATTTAGTTCATCAAGCGTTGACCGTTCAGATGGCTAATCGGAGAAAAGTTTTAGCCGACACCAAAGACCGGGGCGAAGTCAGGGGTGGCGGTAAAAAACCGTGGCGGCAAAAAGGCACCGGCCGAGCGCGGCACGGTTCTATTCGCTCGCCTTTGTGGAAAGGTGGCGGCGTCACTTTTGGTCCGCTGAAAGAAAGGAATTTTTCCAGAAAGATTAACAAAAAAATGAAACAATTGGCGATTTTTGGCATTTTTTCAAAAAAACTAAATGAACAGGAAATAAAAATCGTAGACACTCTTAAATTAGAAGACCGCAAAACCAAAAATTTAGCTAATTTAATAAAAAATTTTATTTCGCCGAAAGAAAGCCTTTTGTTGATTCCGGCTAAAGAAAATAAAAATATTTATTTGGCGGCTCGTAATTTAGCCAAGGCCGGCGCTTTAAGCCCGGAGTCGCTTAATGTTTACGATTTGTTAAAATATCAAAAGATTATTTTAGACCAGGAAGCCATTGAAACAATAATCAAGCACTACAAGGTATGAAAATGACAATCAAAAAACCAATAATTAGCGAGAAGACGATGGAATTGAGTAAAATCAATAAATACGCTTTTTTGGTTGATCGCCAGGCTAACACCTGTGAAATCAAGAAAGGAGTGGAATCCATATATAAAGTCAACGTGGAATCGGTCAATGTCATAAACCGTAGGGGAAAAATGAAAAAATTTGGTCGCGGTGTCAGTCGCCGCCCATCTTCTAAAAGGGCCATCGTTACTATAAAAAAAGGACAAACAATTGATGTTTTGCCAAAATAAATCGTAGCTTATGAAACACATCATAAAATTAAAAAAGTCGTCAGGAAGAAATTCCCAAGGGAGGATAACGGTTCGACACCAAGGCGGCGGACACAAACAGTTGTACCGCCTGGTTGATTTTAAGCAAAATAAATTTAATATTACCGGCCGGGTTGAATCAATAGAATACGATCCTTACCGCAGCGGTTTAATCGCCAAGGTTGTTTACAAGGACGGCGAACGGCGTTATATTTTAGCTTCGCATGAAATAAAAACGGGTGATGAAATTATCACTTCGGTGGACGCTCCCTTAAAGCCGGGAAATCGCACTTTATTGAATCGTATTCCAATAGGCAGTTTCGTTTATAACATTGAATTGTTTCCGGGTAAGGGCGGCCAGTTAGCCCGTTCCGCGGGCTTAGCTGTTCAGGTTTTGGCTAATGAAGACGGCTACACTCATTTAAAATTAGCTTCCGGAGAAATCAGGAAAGTTTTATGGAACGGCTACGCTTCTCTTGGCCGGGTTTCTTACCCCGAGCATAATTTAGAAGTAATTGGGAAAGCCGGTCGTTCGCGTTGGCTGGGAATCAGACCAACTGTTCGCGGTACGGCTATGAATCCCCGCGATCATCCTTACGGCGGCGGTGAAGGCCGCCAGCCCCGAGGCACCCGCCGGCCCAAAACCAAATGGGGCAAAATCACCGGTGGCCACAGAACACGAAATAAAAAGAAATGGTCAAATAAATTAATAATAAAACGAAGAAAATAGAATTAAGGATTTTATTTTTCTAAATTAGATTCTAAAAAAAATATGTCAAGAAGTAGCAAAAAAGGCCCGTATGTTTATCAGAAGCTTTTACAAAAAATAGCTAAGTTAAAGCCGGGCGATCCGACGATGATTAAAACCTGGGCCAGGGACTCTGAAATTTCACCGGAAATGGTAGGCTATACTTTTGGCGTTTATAATGGTAAAAATTTCATAACAGTAAGAGTTTCCGATGAAATGGTTGGTCATCGGTTGGGTGAATTTTCGCTGACCAGAAAATTTGTTAAGCATGGCGGCAAAATCCAAAGAGAATTAGAGCAAAAGAAAGAAACGACCCAGCAGGGGCAGGCCAAGGCGCCAGCCGGCAAATAAGCATTTAAGCGGTAATTATGAAAACTCAAACAGCAAAATTAAAATATTTAAAAATCAGTCCGCGAAAAACAAGATTAGTGGCTGATTTAATCAAGGGTTTACCGGCCAACGAAGCGGAGGCCCAGCTTTCGATTTTGCCAAATCGGGCCAGCAAACCAATTTTAAAATTATTGCGGTCGGCTATGGCTAACGCTAAAAATAATCAAAAAATAGACACCGACCAGCTTTTGGTAAAAAATATCAGAGTGGATATAGGACCTCGTCAAAAACGTTTTCGGACCAGAGCCCGCGGCTCATCCAGCCTGATTGAAAAAAAATGCTGCCACATTATCATGGTTTTAGCGGAATCAGAAAATAAAATTCCGTTGAGATTTAAATTTATTCCCAAACCGAAAAAACTTAAAAAAGCCGCGCCTGCCGGCAAGCAGGAAAAATCGGCGAAAAGAAAAGACGAAATAAACAAAATAGAGGGTTTGAAACCGGCGAAAGAAGAAAAAACCAGAGAAATGAAACCAAAGAAATTTGAATCCTTTAAACGAATTTTTAGAAGAAAAGCAATTTAAGCAACAAAAATCAAAATGAAAAATTCAAGCATTAACCAAAAAATAATAATTTTTAAATTTTAATTTACAATATGGCCCGAAAAATCAGACCGGATTCTTTTAGATTAGGCATAATTAAAAATTGGCAGAACCGTTGGTTTCTGAAAAGAAGCTTGAATTATCTTTTGGAAGAAGATTATTTGATAAGACAAGAAATTTTAAAAAGAATCATCAAGGCCGGAATAGCCAGTATTGAAATTGAGCGAACGGGAAATTCTTGCAAGATTTTTATTAAAGCCGCCCGTCCGGGATTGATTATCGGCCGCGGGGGAAAAGGCGTTGAAGATCTCAAGAAAGCGATTGAAATGGTAATGACGGTTTTTCGGAGTCGGAAAAAAAATAAGGAAATTCCGGAATTAAATCTTGACATTGAAGAATTGAAACGAAGCGAAACCTCGGCTCAAGTGGAGGCTCAAAATATCGCTTTTGATCTGGAAAGAAGATTGCGTTTCCGAAGAGTTATGAAGCAACACCTTGACGCTATTTCGCAAAATAAAACAATTAAAGGGGCCAAGATTCGTTTGGCGGGTCGGTTGGATGGAGCGGAAATTGCCAGAAAAGAATGGCTGGCTAAAGGCCGTATGCCGTTAACCAACCTCAGGGCTGATATTGATTACGGCGAAGCCACCGCTTTCACGACTTTTGGAACTATTGGCGTCAAAACCTGGATTTATAAAGGAGACGTCTTTGGCGAGAAAATAAAAAGCCGAGAGAGTAGAATAAATTAAATTTCAAAACCATGTTTGAACCAAAAAAAGTAAAACATCGAAAATGGCATAAAGGCCGTTCACGGAAAAGGTTAACGGAAACCAGAGGCACTAAATTAGCTTTCGGCAGTTTTGGAATACAGGCCTTGACTCCGTATTGGATAACCGGCCGCCAGATTGAAGCCGTTCGCAAAACCATCAGTCATTCTCTAAAAAATCGCGGCAGAATTTGGATTAGAGTTTTTCCTGACAAGCCGATTACAAAAATGCCTCCGGAAGTTACCCTCGGCGGTGGCAAAGGAGAAGTTGATCATTATGTTTTTCCCGTTAAACCCGGCCGGATTATATTTGAAGTGGACGGCGTGGAAACGGCCGTTGCCCAGCACGCCTTGAATATGGGGAGTCGAAAATTGCCATTAAGATCAAGGATAGTCAGTAAAGAATAATTGCCAGGACAAAAAATAAGTATATAATATGAAAAAAAAGAATTTTCAAGAAGCCAAAAATAAATCGGTTGCCGAACTTCAGAAAGATTTGGTTGGGCACCAGGAGCGTTTTAGGATTTTGAAATTTGATTTGGCCGCCGGCAAAGTCAAGAATATTAGAGAAATCCAAGAGGTAAAAAAAACAATTGCCCGAATTTTAACTATTATAAATAATAAAGAAAATAAAAAGTAGAAAATGGAAAGTAGAATAAACAAAATTCTAAATTCTATTTTCTAGATTCTAAATTCTAAAATTTATGGCCAGAAGATTAAAAGGAAAAATAGTTTCAGACAAAATGACCAAAACACGGATAGTGGCCGTGACGAGATTGAAGTTGCACCCGAAGTATCGGAAATATTATAAAGTAACCAAAAGATTTAAAGCTCATGACGAAAAGAATGAATACAAAACAGGAGAAGAAGTCGTGATTGAGGAATGCCAGCCGCTGTCAAAAGAGAAGCGACACAGAATAGTTGAAAAAATATCGGATAAAAAGTAGAATGAACAAACTTCAGTTTTTATTTCTTTAGATATTAAAATATATGCCCAGTAGTGAAAACTCGATTAGTTCGCCAAAGGCGAACAAAGAGTTTAAACTAAAAGCCTGGCAATCAAACAAAACAATGATTATCAATAAAAGGTTAAATTATTACAAATAATTATCGAGTTTCTACTACTGGGTATGATTCAAGAACGAACAATATTAAAAGTAGCTGACAATTCCGGAGCAAAGATTATTCGATGCTTCAGGGTTTTAGGCGGGACCGGAAGGCGCTATGCCAGGGTTGGCGATATCATTATCGCTTCAGTAAGAACGGCCGAACCCAGAAAGGGAGTGAAAAAGAAGGATGTGGTGAAAGCGGTTATCGCCAGACAATGCCAGCCATTGCGGCGGCTTGATGGTTCTTACATCCGTTTTGACGAAAACGCCGCTATCTTGATTGACGACAAGAAAGAGCCTCGGGGAACCAGAATTTTCGGTCCAATTCCCCAAGAATTAAAAGAAAAAGGTTTTGAAAAAATCATAACTATGGCCGAGGAAGTTGTCTAATTTTACGGAATATGAATTTTTATCTGTTTACTGGCAGATGAAAAGGTGAATATATAAATATGAAAATACATAAAAACGACGTAGTAAAAATATTGAAAGGCAAGGATCGGGGCAAAACCGGCAAGGTGCTTAAGGTTGATTTGAAATCGCGGAAATTAATTGCCGACGGACTGAATCTCTACAAAAAACATATGCGTCCCAAGAAACAAGGCGAAAAAGGCGAAGTCGTTAAAATTAGCCGGCCGATAGATGTTTCTAATTTGATGCTTGTTTGTCCCAGTTGTAAGCAAGCAACCAGAGTCGGGCATCGCTTTGAAAAAAATATTAAATTTAGATATTGCAAAAAATGCCAAAGCCGAATTTAATAACAACCAGTATAGAAAAAATAGTGGTTAATGTTGGAGTGGGCAAGTTGAGACAGCGAGGGCAGTTTGAAGAAAAGATATTTCCGGAAATTGTCCAGGAGGTGTCTTTGATTACCGGCCAGAAACCCATCAGCCGGCCAACTAAAAAAGCTATCGCCGGTTTTAAAACGAGAATAGGAGATATTATCGGTTTGAAGGTTACGCTTCGGGGCAAGAGAATGTTTGATTTTTTCAGCCGTTTTGTTAATGTGGTGTTGCCTCGCATTAAAGATTTTCGGGGCTTGGAATTAAAGAGCGTTGATTCTTCCGGCAATCTTTCGGTGGGCATTGAAGATCAGTTGGTTTTTCCGGAAATTGACGCCGACAGCACCAAGGTTGATTTCGGATTGGAAGTAACCATCGTCACCAAGACCAAAAACAGGGAAAAAGCGATTGAATTGTATAAAGAATTAGGCGTCCCGTTAAAATTTAAAATATAAATATGGCCAAAAAATCAGTTATAGCTAGAGCCCAAAAAACTCCAAAATATAGCACCCGGATTGTTCGGCGTTGTTTTCGTTGCGGTCGAAAGAGAGGCTATATGAGGGATTTTGCTCTTTGTCGAATATGTTTTAGAGAATTGGCGAACAAAGGTCAAATTCCGGGAATTAAAAAAGCGAGCTGGTAAGGGGCTTAATTTAAAATTCGTGATTTATGGATATCTGTGGTAGATTAGTGAAATTAGCGAAATAGAATTTATGTATATCAATTTATTAATTAAAATAAAAAACGCCCAAGAAGCTGAAAAAAAATCCCTAAAAACCCCTTTTGCTAAAATGGATTTAGCGATCGCGGAGCTTCTTTTGAATCAAGGTTATTTGAAAAATGTTGAAGTTAAGGGGAAATTGGCTAAGCGCGTGATTGAAATAGACCTTAAAGACGAAAAAGTGATTAAGGGCATAAAATTTATCAGTCGGCCGTCTAGAAGAATTTATTCCGGATGCAAAGACATTAAGTGGGTGAAGAGCGGTTACGGCGCGGGGGTAATTTCCACCCCTAAAGGAATTATGAGCGATAAAGAGGCTCGAAAACAAAAATTAGGCGGTCAAGTGCTTTTTGAGATATGGTAATTTATACGAATATATAAATATGTCCAAAATTGGTAAAAAAATAATTATCATCCCCGAAGGGATAAAGGTTGAAATCAAAGATGGCTGTCTGGATTTTCAAAACGCCAAAGGCGAAATTCTTAATTTAAAAATTTTGCCCGGGGTTTTGGCTTCTGTTTCCGATAAAACTTTATCTTTCACGATTGAGAAAAAAAATCGGCAAAGCCGGACTAATTGGGGAACAACAAGGGCATTGGCGAATAATGCCGTTATTGGCCTTTCGCAGGGATTTGTTAAGGTTTTGGAAATTGAAGGTATCGGTTTCAGGGTTGAAAAAGATGGTGAATGTTTGGTATTTAAATTGGGTTTTTCTCATCTTATCCGGTTTCCGGTGCCGGTCGGAATCAAAACTGAAATTTCAAAAAACATTATCAAGGTTTTAGGATTCAATAAGATTTTGGTGGGCAAGGTCGCGGCTGAAATCAGGGAACTTAAAAAACCAGAACCCTATAAAGGAAAAGGCATTAGATATCAGGGCGAGGTTATTAAGAAAAAAACCGGCAAGAAAGTAGAAACTGCGGCTGGAGGCGCCGGCGCTAAATAATTATGAAAAAATCAATACATCAAATTAGAGAAACAAGAAAAAAACGGACAAGGGCCAGAATTCGCGGCACGGCGGAACGGCCGCGGCTTAGCGTTTTTCGAAGCAACCGCTTTATTTACGCTCAATTGATTGATGATGTAAACGGCCGGACACTGGCATCGGTTTCCACCAAAGAGGTTGAAGCAACCGGTGATAAAAAGGTTAAAGCTAAAGCCGTGGGATTGTTGATTGCCCAAAAAGCGAAAGAGAAAGGAATAAAAACAGCGATTTTTGACCGAGGCGCTTATCAGTATCACGGTCGGGTGAAAGCCTTAGCCGAGGCTTTTAAAGAAAGCGGATTGCAATTATAATCTTTTATTATGCTTAAGAATTTCAATAGAGCTGGCAAGTCAGAATTTACCGAAAAGGTTTTGGATATTCGGCGCGTAACGCGGGTAGTCGCCGGCGGTAAAAGATTCCGTTTTCGGGCTACGGTGGTTATTGGCGACGAAAAGGGAAGAGTCGGCGTTGGTTTGGCTAAAGGAGCTGATGTCGCCCAAGCCGTTGAAAAAGGAAAACGCGACGCTTTAAAAAATTTAATCGTTTTAAAACTAAAAGACGATCGGACTATTTATTACGAAATTGACGCGAAATACGGCGCGGCTCGGATTCGCCTAAAACCAGCCAAAGCCGGGCATGGTTTAATCGCCGGTGGCGCTTGTCGGGTTGTTTTGGAATTAGCCGGTGTTAAAGATATTTCCGCTAAGATTTTAAGCCGAACTTCCAATAAATTAACCAACGCCTTGGCGACCTTAGAGGCATTGAAAAAAATCACAATTTAATTTTTATTATGCAACTACATCAATTACAACCCATTCACGATCTTAAAGGCAAAAAACGCATTGCTCGTGGCGGCAAGCGGGGCACTTATTCCGGCCGGGGCCAAAAAGGGCAGAAATCGCGGTCTGGCGCTAAAATTCGTCCGGCTGAACAAGACTTGATTATCAGGATACCCAAACGGCGGGGATTTAAAAACAAGCCCTTGGGATTGAAACCGTTGATTATCAATATGAGAGAATTAGAGAAACGGTTTGAAAACAAACAGGTGATTAATAAAAAAGTTTTACAGGAAAAAGGTTTTATTAAAACATTAAACCAGCGGGTTAAAATTTTATCCGGCGGAGAATTGAAAAAGATCTTGGAGATTGAGGGTTTGGAAGTATCTAAAAAAGCCGAAGAAAAAATTAAAGCCGTTGGCGGGAGCGTAAAAAGCTTAACCTTGCCGAGCGCGCATTAATCATTAAATTAAGCGAACTAGTTTTTGAGTTTTGACCAAAACGAGAAAAAGAAACACCATTTCTTAATTTATGAATAAAATCCTTCAGATATTAGAGATCAAAGACCTGCGCCGGAAAGTTTTGATGGTTCTTTTTTTACTGGCTGTTTTTAGATTGATGGCGGTAATTCCCATTCCTGGGGTTGATGCCATAAAATTGCGGGAATTTTTCGCTTCCAACCAACTTTTTGATTTTTTGAACATCTTTTCCGGCGGCGCTTTATCAAATTTGTCTATCATGATGCTCGGAGTGAGCCCGTATATCACCGCGACCATTATTTTGCAATTATTAATGATCGTTTTTCCTAAACTGAAAGAGATTTATTACGAAGAAGGAGCCGCTGGCCGAGCTAAATTTAATCGTCTTTCCCGTTATTTAACGGTACCTTTGGCTGTTTTGCAGGCTTATGGTTTTTTAAATTTACTAATATCCCAAAAAGCGATCAGTCAACTGTCTTCCGTTAATTTGCTTGTCAATGTTTTGGTGATAACGGCCGGTTCGATTCTTTTGATGTGGATTGGCGAATTAATCAGTGAATATAAAATCGGCAACGGCATTTCTTTGATTATTTTTGCCGGAATCGTTAGCGGTTTGCCAGCCGCTCTCCGTCCTTTAATTTCTAATTATAATCCGGCGACTTTGCCTTCTTATGTGATTTTTGCCATTTTGGCGATAGTGGTAATCGCCGGCGTTATTTTTGTTAATGAAGGTGAACGAAAAATCCCGGTTTCTTACGCTAAACGAGTGCGGGGAATGAAAATGTATGGTGGCGTGTCAAGTTATTTGCCTCTGAAAGCTAATCAAGCCGGCGTTATTCCGATTATTTTTGCCATATCGGTTTTGCTTTTTCCCCAATTTATCGCCCAAGCCGTTTCAATTTTTTCCGTTGATTTCTCTTTGAAGCTGAATTCCCTGGTAACGAATTTTCTTAACAATGCTTTGATCTACAGTTCAATTTATTTTGTTTTAGTGGTGGTCTTCACTTATTTTTACACAGCCATTACTTTTGATCCTCAAGAAATTGCTAAGAATCTTCAACAGAATGGCGGGTTTGTTCCCGGATTGCGGCCCGGTCAGCCAACCAGCGAGTTTATCGGTAAGATTGTTAGACGGATCACTCTTTTCGGCGCTCTTTTCTTGGGGTTGATAGCCATTCTGCCCAATATCACTCGCTTGGCTATGGGGATGTCGGCTTTTACTATCGGCGGAACGGCTTTGTTAATTGTGGTATCCGTAGCCTTGGAAACAATGAAACAAGTCGATTCTCAATTAGTTACCAGAGAATACGAGGGGATACTCTAAAGGTTTGTTCTGAAATTATAAATTATGGCAAAAGCTATCATTATTTATGGCCCCCCTGGTTCGGGAAAAGGAACGCTGGCGAATCTTTTGTCTAAAAATTTCGGTTTTATTAATTTTGACACCGGCCAGCATTTAAGAGAACTGCTTTACAATCCCGAATTTTCAAAAAACAAAACAATTCAAAAAGAGAAATTATTAAATCAGTCGGGAAAACTCAACACCCCGTCATTCGTTCTTAAATTAGTTTTGAAGGAAGCTAAAAAAATCGCGGCGGCGGATTGCGGCATTATTTTTACCGGCTCGCCGAGAACGATATTTGAATCTTTTGGCGATAAAAACCAAAAAGGCTTGATGGAAATTTTGGGGAAACTTTATGGCCGGAAAAATATTTCTATTTTTGAATTAAGAGTCAGCCCCGAAACTTCCATAAAAAGAAATTCTCATCGGGAAATTTGCAAGATTTGCGGCCAACCGTCTTTGTTTTTGTATACCGGCAGGACTGCTTGTTGCGCCGTGTGCGCCGGTCCTTTTGAAAAAAGAATTGATGATAATCCCAAAGTCTTTGAAACTCGTTTGGCGGAATACCAGAAACGAACCCAGCCGATTTTTTATCAATTAAAAAAAGAGGGTTATAAAATATTTTCTTTAGACGGCGAACCGGCCCCTTATAAGGTTTACCAGGAGATTATAAAGAAAATAAAATAGAAATTGATTTATTTTGAATTACGAAACGCCTGTTTCGTAATTCAAAAAATCCTTAATATTCATCTAAAACGAAATCGCGAGAAAAAAGAAAAACCCGTTCAAAACTTGACCGGGTTTTTTTGATTGTAATTACTTGGCGATATACCCAATAGAGCAAAAGCCGTTAAGAGAGAGACGTTTAGCGTTTTTATCACGTTCTTTGTTATAGCCATCAACGATTTTCATTTTTTTGATTTTTTTGACAAAATCTAAACGCGGATCATTTTTGCCGTCCTTCTTTTCTAAATCGGTATTGGTTAGCACATAGTGAGCCGCGCAGAGAAAATCTTCCATCGACATTGTGTATTTGCCAAAGCGAACGCAGGGCCGGTCGGTAAAATAAAGACCCCTTGGGTATGATTTTACGACCAGGTTTTTAGGCGTTGAGTCACTTAGCACCCAAGACATACTCCCTCCTTTTTTAAATTTTCAAATTACATTTCCGCTTCCTTTGAAGCAGGTTATAGCCATATGCCATAGCATTTATATGAAAGCAAATTTTTGTAAGTCTGTCAAGTAAATATTTGCCAATTTTTCTGTTTAAATTTAAACTGTATTTAATGATTAAATTAAAAACCGAGCGCGACATTGAAATGATAGCCGCATCAGGAAGAATTTTGGCGGAAGTTTTGGAAAAAGTTTCTCAAGAAGCGCGAGTGGGCGTTTCTTTATTTTTTTTGGATAATCTTGCTAGGCGTTTGCTTCAAGAAGCCGGCGCCAAACCGGCTTTTTTGGGTTATCGGCCGAATAGCGGCTATCGGCCATTTCCGGCGGCGCTTTGTCTTTCCCTGGGCGATCAAATAGTCCACGGCCTGCCTTCTTCGTATCAATTACATTCCGGTGATTTGTTAAAGATGGATTTAGGGGTGGATTATCAGGGATATATTAGCGATGCCGCGATTACTTTGGGAATCGGCAAAATTCCGCCTGCCGCTCAAAAATTAATTGAAGCCGTAAAAAAAGCGCTGGAAGCCGCTATTAATGAAGCTTGGCCGGGAAAACATTTAGGCGATTTAGGATTCGCGATCGAAACAATTATCAAAAAAAACGGCTTTTCCGTCATTAAAGGATTAACCGGCCACGGCGTCGGTTTTGAATTACACGAGGATCCGACGATTCTCAATTACGGTCGGAAAGGCGAAGGACTGGTTTTAAAACCAGGCATGGTTTTAGCGATTGAACCGATGGCTTGTTTGGGCGAAGGAAAAATTGTCCAGCGCGCCGATGACAGTTTTGCCACGGCTGACGGCAGTTTGGCCGTTCATTTTGAGCATACGGTGGCGATTATGGAAAACGGTCCGCAAATCATGACCGTTTAATCTCTTTTTAAAACTTACAGATTATGTTATTATCTAACATAAAATTTGAAGTTCTTTTAAAATAAAAAAAGGAAGCATTTTCGGAAAGGAGGTGAACGATGGCGACGCTAGAGTGTTGGTTTGACCTGGATGGGGTGATAAGGATATTGCCTTTTAGATTGAAAGAGGTTGAGTTGAATCGGAAAAATGAAAAACTTTTTTGGCATTTACAGAGGTTTTGGTTTTTGCGAAGAACTTACAATTTCTTAATTCGTAAGCCCAACGCGGAAATATTAGCTTTTATGGAAGAACTGAACAAAAGAAAAATCGGAATGTCGCTTGTTTCGGCTGCGCAGGAGCATCATCGAGAGGAATTAATGATTTGGTTTCAAAAAATGAAAATTCACTATTTAAAAACCATAGTATTAAAAGAGCTTTTTGAGGAAAATTGGCAAGACTACAAAGTGAGAATTGTTTCTAATTCTTGCGATTTTTACTTAGATGACATGGAAAAAACAGTTCGGCGCATTAATGACAGCAATGGCCGGTGTCGAGCCATTCATTATTATGGTCAAACCAAAAAGGAATTGCTTAAAGAGCTTTTTCCGGTTTTTGTCTAAAAATTGGTTATTATTAAACCGTTCCAGTGGTTACTGGAGCGGTTTTTTTTATTGTTTCTTATGCGGATTGTGATTAGGGCAGATTTTATTACTGCATCGTTCCGGAATTGTTTTAGTGCCTTCCATCATTAGCGAACCGCATTTTTGACAGATATTCCCGGTGGGCTTTGATTTTATAATATATTTACAGTTTGGATAGTCTGAACAACCGTAAAATATTCCAAACCGGCCCCGTTTTTCGGCCAAAAATCCTTTTTTACAAAGAGGGCAAACTACGTTAGTTCTTTTCGCTTCTTCGGCCGCTTCGTCTTTTTTAATATAGCGGCATTTAGGGTATCTGTTACAAGAAATGAATTTTCCGAATTTTCCTTCGCGTTCAATAAGCTTGCCGGCGTTTTGCTCGTTTAAGCCTGCCTGTAAGCAGGCCGGGCAAATTTCGCCTGTTTCTTTTGGCGGTTCCATCGCTTTCCCGTCAATGGTGCGGGCGCCGGCGCAATCGGGGAATCGTGAACAGCTTAAGAATTTTCCGTTGCGGCCAAGCTTGATAATCATACTGCTTTTACATTCCGGGCAGGTAATATTTTTGTCCGCTTCGCCTAAATTAGTTATTTTTTCAGCGCTGCTTTTTTCTTTAACCTGCTTCGCGAAAGGCTCGTAGAAGTCGCCGAGTGTTTTCGCGTATTCTCTTTTGCCCTTAGCGATGTCGTCAAGCTTGTTTTCCATATCGGCCGTGAAAGAATCAGCAATGATGTTGCCGAAATTTTTTTCCAAAAATTCACTGACAACCTCGCCCGTATCAGTCGGATGCAATGTTTTTTGAATTTTTTCAACGTAACCGCGGTCTTGGATGGTTTTGGTGATTGCCGCGTAAGTGCTCGGTCTTCCAATACCGCGTTTTTCTAATTCTTTGACTAATCCGGCTTCGGTGTATCTTGGCGGTGGCGTTGTTTCTTTTTTTTCGGCTTCAATTTTTTTAAGATTCAAAGGATCGCCTTCGCTGATTTTTGGAACTTCTATTTCTTTTCCGCGCGCTTCCGCGTCAATGGCCAGCCAGCCGTTAAAGAGCGTTCGCGACCCTGTTAAATTAAAGTCGGGAATGTTTTTGCTTTTTATGTTTGCGGAAATTTTTGTTTTCAATATTTTCGCGTTGCTCATTTGGGAAGCGATTGTTCGTTTCCAGATTAATTCATAGAGTCTTTTTTCTTCTTTGGTCGCGCCGGCCGATTCCACGGAACAATGACTTGGCCGAATAGCCTCGTGCGCTTCCTGGGCATTCTTGCTTTGAGTTTTATAGACTCTATTTTCCAGATAATCTTTCCCCAGTTTTTCTAATATTTTTTTTGATATTTCCTGAATCGCGTTAACCGATAAGTTGACGCTGTCGGTTCGCATATAAGTGATATGGCCCGCTTCATATAATCTTTGGGCAAAATACATTGTTTGTGAAGGCGAAAATCCCAGTCGGGAGCTCGCGGTTTGTTGCAGGGTAGAGGTGACAAACGGCGCGAGCGGCGTTCGTTTTGTTTCTTTCTCTTCAATGCCGATTACAAACCATTTTTCTTTTTTGCCGTTTTCCAGAATTTCATCTGTTTCTTTTTGGTCGCGCGGTTCCTTGGAACAAATAAATGACAGCGTTTCTTTTTCGTCACTGACAAAATCAGCCGTTATTGTCCAATAATTTTCCGGCTTAAAGGCGCGGATTTCCCGTTCGCGTTCCGCGATAATGCGAAGAGCGGGGGATTGGACACGGCCGGCTGAAAGGCCGTATCGGACTTTTTTCCAGATAAGACCGCTTAAGTCGTAGCCGACAAGCCTGTCTAAAACCCGGCGCGCTTCCTGCGCTTTTCTTAAGTTTTCATCAATTTTTCGCGGATGACGCATTGCCTCTTCCACCGCTTCTTTTGTGATTTCGTGAAAAACGACGCGTTTTACGGTTTTCGTTTTTGATTTTTTATTTTTAATTTCTAAACCGCAGGCTTGACTGATATGCCAAGCGATTGCTTCGCCTTCGCGGTCGGGATCGGTCGCCAAAATAATTTCGTCTGAAGTTCCGGCAATTTTTTTAATTTCGGAGACAACGCTTTCTTTTCCTTTTATGATTTCATAATAAGGCGCGAATTCGTGGCTGATATCTATCGCTTTTTTATTATTTTTCGGCAAATCGCGGATATGGCCAATTGACGACTTTACCACGTAATTTTTGCCGAGATATTTGGAAATGGTTTTCGCCTTGCTTGGCGATTCAACGATGACTAAAATCATAGTAGTTGTTAAATTGAAATTTTAATAATTATTTGATGACAGCAATTAGGCAATTAAATTATACTGGTTCAAGGTTTCTTTAATTATGCCTTTAATAACCAAAAAAGCGATAGTCTTGTTAACGGTTTGAGAATCCATTTTAGTCAGCTCAATAATTTTGTCAACAGAAAGCGATTTTCCCCGGCGCTTTTGGTCGGGGCCTTGACCCCTTTGGGCGTCGGAGTTATTTTCTGAAAATATTTTCAAAATTAGTTTTTCTTCGGGACTGAATTTTTTTTCGGGAATCGGCGAATTGATATTTAAATCCGTCAAAATATCTTTGGCGGAAACGATTAAGCGCGCCCCTTCGCGGATTAATTGATGGGAGCCGGCGTAATTGGGATGATTAGCCGGTCCCGGAACTATAAAGACCTCCCGGTTTTGTTCCAAGGCTAATCTGGCCGTCACTAAAGAACCGGAGCGTTCCGGGGCCTCTATGACGATGGTGCCCAAACATAAACCGCTGACAATGCGGTTTCGGGCCAAAAAATTAGATGGAAAGGCAGGTTCAGCCGGAGGATATTCGGAAATAATCGCTCCGTCTAGTTTTAAAATTTCTTCCGCTAAATTTTTATTAAGGCGGGGATAAATCTCATTTAAGCCGTTGCCTAAAACCGCGATAGTTTTTCCTTGGCTGGCCACCACGCCTTCGTGGCCGGCGGTGTCAATTCCCATCGCCAAGCCACTGACGATAATAAATCCAGCCTCGCTTAATTCTCTGGCTAAAGTTTTGGCGATCAAACAGCCGTTGGAGGTGGCTTTACGGGTGCCGACAATGGCTAAACGAGGGATATTTTCATCGGGTAAGTCGCCTAGAATATATAAAACCGCCGGCGGATCGGGAATTTCTCTTAAAAGAGAAGGATAACTGGAATCCTTGAGAGTGATTTTTTTAATAAGCTTTTTCTTGTCCAATGATTAGTATTCTGTTATTATAAGAGCAATGGTCAATTTTAAGCAAGGTTTGATTAAAAAAATATTGATTATTTTGTTGACGCTCTTGATTCCTGTTGGAGGTTTGATTTTTTTGAGCCGGGATATCAATAATCGGGCCGAAGCGATAAAAAAACAACGCCAGGAGTTTGTTGATCGTTCCGAAGAATTGTCATTATTCGCGAAGTTGCAAAGTCAGTTTACGGAAGCTAATTCTTATCAGGGTATTTTAGGCAATGTGCTTCCGGTCAGAGACCAGCTTTTTGATTTTCCTAAAGAAATAGAAAGATTGGCGTCCCAGGAAGGCGTCGGTTTCGGTTTTAGTTTTGGAAACGAGACGCCGTCAAGTTCTAACACGGCGGGTCGGATTGAGTTCGCCATTACCACCGGAGGTTCTTTGTCAAAAATTTTTAAGTTTATCAAAGCCATGGAAGATAGCCGTTTTTTGATAGGTTTTAAAAGTTTTGATCTTAGCGGTTCATCGGTTAATATTAACGGCGATGTTTTGTTTCATTAGTAAAGAGCAACGGCGAATTAGCAAGCATTTTATATGGGCAAAGAAAAACAATTAAAATATCATCAAGAATTGATTTTTTTGATAGCCGCGATTTTAATGTTAATTGTTCTTATTATCAGCGTATCGTGGTTATTGGGTTTTCTCGTGGAACGCCTAAACATTGTTTTAAACCCCAATGTTTTGGAGGCGCCGGCCGTAACCCATTTCAATATAGAAGAATTTAAAAAATTAAATTTGATAAAAATTCCTTAATAATTAAACGGGTGTGTAGTTCAGTGGTAGAACGCTGTCCTGATAAGACAGAGGTCGGAGGTTCGATCCCTCCGCCGCCCACCAAAATATAAATCGGGACTGTCCTGATAAGACAGACCTGCCTGCCGGCAGGCAGGGGTCGGAGGTTCGATCCCTCCCTCACCCACCAGGATTAAGACGAATTTTTGACTTGAGTGAAAGCATTATGAAAATCATCCCAATCAATAAAAAATTATGGCTTGTCTTTTTTTCGTTTTTTGTTTTGACGCTTGCCAATTTTTTTATTGTCCGTTATTTTGAGGCCGCGCAAAAAACCGACGGGGCGATTATTGACGCCGCCGGAAGAAACCGAATGCTTTCCCAGCAACTGGGATTTTACGCCGAGAGAGTGGTTCGCGGCAATGAAGCGGTTAGAGAAACGCTTAAGGGCATTATCGCGTTGCACGATGTCTCTTTTTACGCGCTAAAAGACGGCGGTATTGCTCCGGAAATTGCCGGCAACCGGCTTTTGCCACCGACAATTTTAGCTATTAAACCCATCGTTCAGAAAGCGGAGGAACTGTGGCTGGAGTATAAAAAGCAGGGAGAAATTATTGTCAGCGAACCTGCCTTGATTGATGGCGCGCCGAATTTTGCGGCAGGCAACGCTTTAAGCTTTATTGAAGAAAATGCTCCCTCAATGCTCCAGAGAAACAATGAGATGGTGAAGGCTTATGTGAAAATGAACGATCAAAAACAGGCGCAAATGAACGTTGTTTTGTTTATTTTGCTTGTATTTAACGTAATAATCGTCGGATTGGGCGCTTGGTTCACTATTTCAATCACAAAGTCAGAAGAATTAAAAGCGAAAGACGAAGCTTTTTTGGAAAGCATCGGCGATGGCCTCACCGTGATTGACGAGGACGAGAAAATAATCGGAATGAACAAAGCGGCCGGCGAGCTTCTTGGCATCGCTCCGGATGAATGCATAGGAAAGAGATACGACGAGGTTTTCTTTGTTAAAAACGAAAAAGGGGAAAATATACCGCCAGTTGACCAGCCAATGCAAATCGCGCTTACAACCGGCAAGAAAATTTCTACCACCTCTTCTTCCACTATTACCTATTATTATGTCCGTAAAGACGAAACGCGGTTTCCGGCCGCGATTACCGTAACGCCGGTGGTTCTTAACAATAAAATCATCGGGGCGATTGATGTTTTTCGCGATATCACGAAAGACAAGGACATTGATCAAATTAAAAGCGAATTCGTTTCTCTCGCTTCCCATCAACTCCGCGCTTTGCCGACAAGCATAAAATGGTTTTTGGATATGTTGCTTTCGGAAGAAGTGGGGCCATTGAATGAAAAGCAGGAGGAATATTTTAAAGAGGTTTATCAAAACAATCAGCGAATGATCGTTCTTATTAATATGTTGCTTGATGTATCGCGGTTTGAGCTTGGTGTCTTTGTGGTAACGCCGAAGCCAACCGATATTGCCGGTCTTGTCAGGGAAGTTCTCAAAGAATTTGAATTATCAATACAAACCAAAAAGCTTGATGTAAAGGAAACATACGCACCCGACCTTTCTTTGGCGCTCGTTGACCAAAAACTTTTACGCATCGTTTTACAGAATATTATTTTAAACGCCGTAAAGTATACGCCGGCGGACGGCAAAATCAACACAGAGATATTTTTAAAGAAAAAAGATGAAAATATCGGAGACCGGAAAATCGGAGAAAATAGCTTGGTCGTTACGGTAGCCGACACGGGATACGGCATTCCCAAAGATCAATACGATAAAATTTTTACCAAGTTTTTTCGCGCGGACAATGTGAGAGAAAAAGATCAGGACGGCACGGGTTTGGGCTTGTATCTTGCTAAATTAATCGCGAATCATAATCAATACGATCTGTGGTTTGAGTCGGAATTGGGCAAG
The DNA here is from genome assembly GCA_038065115.1 of Patescibacteria group bacterium. Lineage (GTDB taxonomy): Bacteria > Patescibacteriota > Minisyncoccia > UBA6257 > MFKM01 > MFKM01. The sequence goes on along the minus strand of JBBTRS010000007.1, from coordinate 884 downwards.
GGCACTGTATTTTACCTCGCTATTCCGATTAAATATCAAAAGAAGAAAGAATAGGCGATAAAACTCACGGCGGGATTTCCGGATTAAATAATTCCACCGGAGATTGTTTTGTGTTATAATTCAAAGACATGGAAGAATCAAAGAAAAAAATACTTATTATTGAAGACGAAATGTCTGAACGTAAAGCGTTGGCGGATAAATTTACACGCGAAGGTTTTCGGGTTCTTAAAGCCAAAGACGGCGAAGAAGGGTTGGTAGTCGCTTTTAAAGAACGGCCTCACATAATTCTTCTTGATATCGTCATGCCTAAAATGGACGGAATGACAATGCTCAAAAAATTGCGGCAGGAAAATGTTTGGGGAAAGAATGTTCCCGTTATAATTCTCACGAATCTAAACGCAGATAACGAAAAGATAAATAAAGAAATTACCGAAACCGAGCCTTCGTATTATTTAGTAAAATCAAACTGGACCATCAGCGATGTAGTGGAAAAAGTCAGAGAACGGCTTTCCCGGTAGCGTTGATTTTCAAAACAAAGCATTAATGATTCTCGCCGCCCATATTATTTTCGCCAGCGCCGTCAGTTCCGCGGTTCGTTTTTCCCTGCCCGGCGCTTTTTTGTTTGGTTTTGTCTCTCACCATTTGTTAGATTTTATTCCGCATCTTGACGCCGGTTCTTTTTGGCCGGTGGAAGACCAAAAATCAGGGAAAATGTCCAGGCGCGTTTGGATTCTGGTTTTATCGGATGTTTTGGCGTCTCTGGGTTTTTTAATTTGGTACGGCTGGGGGCTTAAAGCGAATCTGCCCCTTTTATTTTGGGCGAGCTTAGGCGCAGCTTTGCCGGATCTTCTTATTACGGGTTTTACTTTTTTTATTTCTCAACT
>JBBTRS010000006.1:0-16861 GCA_038065115.1 Patescibacteria group bacterium | reverse complement strand
GCGTCCCGTCGCTCGTCAATCCAGCAAAGAGATTTTTTCTTGGAATAAGTTTCAATCGGCTGGCTCCAATTCTTCATAAAAACACCCGTTACTTCATAACCCTGTTTTTTCAACAACGCCGCCGTCACTGAAGAATCCACCCCTCCACTCATCGCCACGAAGACCTTAGGCTTTTTCAATTCTTTCGGCATACTCCCCCGTTTGGGTATTTATTCTAATAATATCCCCCTCTTCAATAAAAAGCGGAACCAGGATTTTAGCGCCGGTTTCAATGACAACCGGCTTGTTGCCACCTTGCGCCGTGTCGCCCCGGATAGAAGGCGGAGCTTCCACCACTTTAAAATCAATTTTAACCGGCAATTCAATATTGATGAATTTGTCGTTTCCGCCCGAGGCGGATCCGCCTTCGGCGGAAAATTTTAAAGCGATCACTTCCAGATTGGCTTTTAGAAAATTAACGCATTCATCGCCCAACTCCTCTTTTTTGAAAGAAAAACGATTCTTGGGGTTGCCAATTTCATTGAACCAATAAATTTCTTTGCTTCCGTAAAGAAAACGCGATTTGATTTTTTCCGTTTCCGCTTCTTCAAAACTATCGGCTGGCTTAAAATTACGGCTAAAAAGTTGACTGGTTTGAAGATTTTTAATCTTGGTCTGGACACTGGAACCGCCGCGACCCATATGCAAATGTTTCACTTCCGAAACCACATAAGGACTTCCGTCAATCACTATAATAACGCCGCGTTTTAAATCATTAATAGAAAGCATGGGCTTGGATTATAAATTACGATTTTAAATTTATTCGTTGTTTTTTTCTTTAAGCGCCTTTTCAATCGCTTTTTGCAAACCTTCAATGTTTACTTCCGCTCTTTCTTTCGTGATTTTTTCAACAACGGTTGGCGGCTGGACTTCTTTCGGAGGCTGGGACATTAAAACTTTTTCCAATGGCATTTCTCCGCGACGAATTATTTTTTCTTCAATTGACGCTTTTTTAATCCACTCCTCGGTGATTCTTGATCCGACCGCTTCTCTTGACGTTCCATAACGATGACGGCAATTTTCAATTATCACCTCTTTAAGATTCTCGGCCGCCGCTTTTTCCAAAGGCATGGTTTCGGCGGAAAAAGCCCGGGAAGAAATGCCGTCAATCATTAATTTGACATAAATATTAAATTTAGCCAGATTCACTAAATCGTTAATTAAAAATTCCGGTTCAAATTCTTTTTCTAAAACTTCGGCGTCTTCGGCCCCTACCCGGAAAACGACAATGGTGCCAACGTTGCCAAAAATAGCATCGCGCACTTTGGTATTTTCGCCGTTGGTAAGCTGGGAAATGTATTGATGAGCCAAAATCAAACAAAGGCGATATTTTCTGGCTTCCGATAAAATATTGGCAAAAGATTCAGTGGCAAAATCCTGAAACTCGTCAACATAAAGATAAAAGTCTTTTCGTTGGCTTTCCAAAATGTCGCTGCGAGACATTGCCGCCAACTGCAAACTGGTAATCATCAAAGAACCCAATAGTCGGGAATTGTCTTCCCCGAGTTTACCTTTAGAAAGATTAACAATAAAAATCTTTTCTTCGTCCATTATCTTCCGGATATTAATAGAAGAATGAGGCTGTCCGATAATATTGCGGATTAAAGGGTTGGAAACAAATTGACCCACTTTGTTCTGAATGGCCGCCACGGCCTCGGTTTCCAAGCGTTGGGTATAGCGGGCGAATTCATCCAACCAAAAACTTTTAATAACCGGGTCTTGAAGATTATCCACGACTTTTCTCCGATATTCTTTATCAGCCAAGAGATGCATGATTCCCAATAAAGTAGAGCCGGGGTATTCCAAAAGAGTCAATAAAGAATTATTCAAAATATATTCCATCCGGGCTGACCAAACATCTGGCCAAATCTTTTTAAATACGCTCATAATGCCCGAAGCGACCAAATGGCGGGATTCCGGGTTGGTTACCTCCAGGGGGTTAAAAGCTATCGGATAGTCAATGTCGGACGGATTAAAATAAATGACATCGTCCAAGCGGGACTCGGGTATCAATTCTAAAATTTTTTCGGCGAATTCACCGTGAGGGTCAATAAGGCCTATTCCCCGACCGGCTTTAATGTCGGCCAAAACCATAGTTTCCAACATTTCGGTTTTTCCGGTGCCGGTTTTTCCGACAACATACATATGCCGACGCCTGTCATCGGTTTTTATCCCAAATTTCACCCGTTGATTCCGAAAATTTGTTTGAGCAAATATGGTGATTTGATTATTCATAATTTATATTTCTTTATTCATTATCTGTCGCTATCGGCAATTCAGCCGGCGGCTCGCCTCGTTTAGAATCCAAATGCTTTAGGGTCGGCGCTTCCACAAAAGTAGTCGGAAAATGATAGATAGTGGCCAATTCTTCGGTATTTAAAATAGGCAGAGTCTTGGGTTTGAGAAAAAACGGAAACAAACGCCATCGATAACTGTCAAAAATCCGGCGTTTGCGAATATAAGTCTTTCGGGCTTTAAAAGGAGGATCGGCCTTGGTGGTAGTCGGAGAATCAAACTTGAAACCGTTAAGGTGCTGGGTGGTAAACTGCCGTATGGCCCCGAAAACAGAAGAAACATTGGATTTGGTAAAAGCATCGGCTTTATCTATATAAACAAATCTTAGAATCGACTCAAAACCTAATTTGGAAATTTTATTTTCCACCGCCGCGACGACATCTCTTTCGCCCGGAGTCAGAGAACCTAAATTGGTGGCCGGGCCTTCTTTTTGTTCGCCATCCGGCCAAACCGGAGAAGTAAAAGGCGCTTTGATCAAATTTCCAAAGAATACCCCCAAATCTTCCAAAATAGTTCTTTCTTTTTTTGTTTTGCGGCCAATCAATTTAGACACCAATGCTTCTCCTTCTTTTTTCCAGCTGTCACCCACCGGCCTTATCAAAAGCTGGATCCAGCTCATTTCGTCGTCTTTGGTTTTTGACAAAGCTTCGGTAATCACCGCCACGGGATCAAGCCGTTTTTCTTTCGTGATGTCCTCAAAAAAAGGATAAGTTTGAATGGGGTAAGCGTTTGGCTTGGCCAAAATAAAATTATTTCCCCAAAGGTCGTAAACCTTGTTTGGCAAAACCGAAGGCAATGCATCCACGTAGTCTTCGGCTTCAACAATTTCAATGTCCGGATATTGGGAATAAATCGCTGATTCAATCATATTTCGAAACGCCGCCGGCACCCGCGCGTAAAAACGAATTCCCCCCGCATGACCCGTCATTTCAAAAGACATCCAAAGCTGCATCTCCCCTTTCCACCAGATGTCAACAAATTTTTTGCTATCATAAAGCGAATAGGTCGCCGCAAAAACCAATTCCATGGCTTTCGGGGTTTTAAGAATTTCCCGAGGAATTTTTATTTCCAAAAGATTCCACTTAATTTTTGAGATATATTTAAAACGGATGGCCATCAACCAAAAATCCAAAAAAACAGGCAAAAGAATAAACGGCAAGACAAACCACCAACTTGCCGCTAAAATGCGAAAAATTATCTGGAGAATCCCGTTAAAAGCTTCTATTGCCATTGAATTTAGAAATCAGAAACCAAACCCTCTAGGCTGACTTATGCTTCTCTAATCAGAGTATAACGATTATCGGGCAATTTTTCAAAATAACGCTTATTTTGAAGGTTTAAAAAAATAGTATTTTCACGCAAGAAACGTTCTTTTTGAACTAATTGGGTTATCTTTTGAGCATCAAGCGGGCCGTGTTTTTTTAGAATCCGTTCCAATACTTCCCGAGCGGTTCCCGGCTCATAACCCTGCTCTCGCAAGCCATAAATTCCCCTGCCAACCAAAACAAAACGTTCATCCCTGATTAATTCATTGTGAACCGTTTGGGGATAGGCCTCTTTATGATCAAATTTCAAGCTATTAATTTTTTGAGCGAGGTCTTTGAAATGCAACGGACTATTATTTTTTTTCAGAACCAAATAGGCCTTGTCGCTAATAACTCTGGGATTAATTTCCGGCCAAGAGCTTAAACCGAAATCGCCGAAAGCATTGATACTGAAGTTCTTTGACAACGACAAACAATTAGCGGTAGTCAAATCCCGAAAGCGATCTGAATTAATTTTGCGATCAATGATTTTCTCGGGGCCTGATTTCTGGCAAAAATCAAAAACCTCCTTGATTCTTTTCAAAGCCTCTGCTTTTGTTTTCTCGTCCAAATACCAAAAGTCGTATAGATTATCGTTGTTTTCCGAAAATTTCGGTTCATTGTTTATAAGAAAAACAAACTTTAATTTACGATCAAAAAATTTAGGCCAATTTTCAGCGGCGGTTAAACCCCGCAAATCCTCCATAAAAAGATCGTCTCGTTTTAAACCGCCAAATGAAGCCAAACGCTGTTTCATTGGCGTTATCAATTTGCTTATTTGTTCTTTGACTGATTGAATTTTTAATTTTTCCATCCCGTGGTTTTCAATCTGTCTCACTCTTTCTCGCGTAATGCCAAAATTATCCCCGATAGCTTGAAGGGTTTTTCTTTCACCGTCTTTCAATCCAAATCTTTCTATTAAAATTTCCCGTTGGCGTTTTTCTAAATTGTTTAGAAGACCGTTTATGAAATTGTCTAATTCTTTAATCATCTAAAAACTCTAACATTTTCAAAATTAAAAGTCAACCCCTCGAAAACAACGTGGCCGAAAAGAAAGAGACGTAAATCAGAATCAGAAAAAAAGCTTCTTTTTTAGTGATTTGGCGGCCGGTGCGAACAAAAAAGAAGAAAAAAAGAGCGGAAATTATCAGAAAAATTCTGGCGATAACGAGAGGCGCGAAGTCCAAAATTTCAATGGGATGAATCAGAGAAACAATCCCCAAAACCAAGGTGGACAATATAATAACCGTGCCCATCAAGCCCCCTAGAATCATCCAAGTCTCGCCTTTCCTGGCCGAAACTACGGCAAAGTAAATATCCGGCAAAGCGTTTCCGAAACCGGTAATCAAAAGTCCGATTAAAATTATTGAGATGTTAAAACTTCGGGCAAAAAACTGAGCGGAAGCGACAATTCCTTGAGCTGAAATTATTAAAAGAATTATTCCCAAAATTAATTTTCCTGTGTCTTTGAAAAATGTCCCTAATTCTTTCCTGATTGAAACTTGCTGGGTTTGATTGGTATTGTAGATTTTAGTAAATCTTTCTTTTTTGGAAAAAAGCCAATAAATATAAAAGATAAAAAACGCTATTAATAATAATCCGTCTGTCCTTGATAGCATGCCATCTCCGATCAGTAGCAACGGTAAAATGGCGGCTATTATCGTGAAAATTGAAGTTGCTTGCACCGTTCGGCTTTCGGCTGGAATTTCTTTATTTTTAGCAAAAAAGACGCCGAAGGCCACAACCAAGGTCATCGCGATTAAATTATTTCCGGCCACATCGCCGAAAGAAAGCTGGGGGACGCCTTTCAAAGCCGAGGTTATGCCGACAAAAAGATTAGGCAAAGAGGCGGCAAAAGCCATCACGAAAAAAGCGACTACAAACTCCCGCCAACCCAGAAACTTGGCTATTTTCATTAAACTGCCCACGACCAATTCTCCGGCAAAATAAAGCAAAACGCAGCTAACCGCAAAAATTAAAATAAAAAACCAAATCATCGCGTTGTATTTTTAACTTTAAAAAACCATTTGGTGATTTCAATTAAAACAAAATTCATTATTCCCAGACCTAAAATTAACGTCCAGTCGTAAAAACTCAAAGGCATGGTTTTCAATAAATTTTGAAAAAAAGGAAAATAAATGGCCAAAAACAACATTCCTAAACTAAAGATGACGCAACCGACTAAATATAAGTTGGAAAACGGATTATATTGCCAGATATTTTTCCTTAAATTTTTACAGGAAAAAGCGTAGAAAACAGAGTCAATGGCCAAAGCGGCAAAAATAACGGTCCTGATTTCAGACAGCGGCATTTCTGTTTTTAGCAGATACAAAAATAGTCCCAAAAGAATTAAATCGGTAAAAATGCCGAAACCGAAAATTATCGTCTTCATTGGAATTGTCAAAAGCGGGTTGTTCGGGTGTTCCGGTTTTCTTTCCATCACATTTTTTTCTTTCGGTTCAAAAGCCAAAGCAATCCCCTGGGGGCTGCCTTCAATTAAATTTTCCCATAAAATTTGAACGGGCAAAATCGGCAAAGGCAATCCCCCGACGATGCTGGCGCCGATTAAAATTATTTCTGAAAAACATTGAGAAACCAATAAAGTGACCGTTTTTCTTATGTTATCAATAATTATTCTGCCTTCTTCAACCGCGGCGACAATAACTGAAAAATTGTCAGTCAGAATAATTAAGTCCGAAGCTTCTTTCGCCACATCGGTGCCGGAGCCAAGAGCCACTCCAATATCGGCTTTTTTAAGAGCCGGCGCGTCGTTTATGCCATCACCGGTCATAGCCACCACTTCTCCTCTTTCCTGCCACGCCTGAATAATTTTTAATTTTTGCCTCGGTTCAACTCTGGCGTAAATTTCAATTTCGTTTAATCTTTTTCTAAATTCTTCCTCGCTTAATTTTTCCAATTCACTTCCGTCAATAATATTTTCTTCTTTGGCCGGCAATTCTAATTCTTCGGCAATCGCTTTAGCCGTTAACCTGTGGTCGCCAGTGACAATAATCGGCCTCATTCCCGCCTGCCGACAAATTTTAATAGACTCCTTGACTTCTTCCCGAATAGGATCGTGAAGAGCGATAAAAGCCACAAAAGTCATTTCATTGCATAAATCAGAAAGGTTTGAAATCTTAGATTCAGAATTTGGTATTTTCTTGTAGGCGCAACCTAAAATTCGGGAACCGCGGGAAGCCAAACTATCAATTTTTTGATTGAGCCGATTAAGATTATCCGGAGACAGGCTGGTCATTTTTAAAATTATTTCCGGAGCGCCTAAAACGTATAAAATATTGCCTCCAGAAAATCGGCGGAGAGTGGCGGAATATTTATAAACCGAATTAAAAAATAATTCGGCGATTTTTGGTTGTTCTTCTTCCAATTCTTTTTTTGAAAATCCGGCTTGAATACCGGCGAGAAGCAAGGCCTTTTCCATCGGTCTTCCCCGAACAATCCATTTATGCAGCTCGTCTCTCGGATTTTCAATGAAAGCTTCGGTGGTAAGCATCCCGATTTTCAAAGCCAGAATATGGGCCTCCGAGCTATTTTTATTGATTTCTTCCGAATATTTATGACCGTCGGTAAAAAGTTCTTTTGCTTCGCTGAAAATTCCCGCCACTTGCATTTCAGCCTTGGTTAAAGTGCCGGTTTTATCGGTACAAATAATTGAAGTGCTGCCTAAAGTTTCAGCGGCGATCATTTTTCTGACTAATCCCCGTTTTTTCAAAATTCTTTGCATTCCAATGCCCAAAATAACCGTAATGCTTATCGGCAATCCTTCGGGAATAGCCGCCACGGCTACGGCCACGGCCGTTAAAAGCATTTCAAAAAATTCTCGCCCGGTTATTACCCCGAAAACGAAAATTAAAAATGAAAAAATAATTATCCAAACTCCGATAGTTTTACTTAAATGAATTATTTTTTTCTGATAAGACGTTTTTTCTTCTTTGGTCGTCTTAATCATTTCCGCCACTTTTCCAATTTCCGTTTTCAATCCGGTTTCGGTGATTATTGCCTTTCCTCGCCCGTCTTCAACCACGCAACCCATAAAAACCATACTGTCCCTGTCAACCAAAAGAGTTTTTTCCGGCAAAACCTCGGTTGTCTTTTCAGACGAAAACCATTCGCCGGTCAAAGAGGCTTCATTGACTTTTAAGTCAAAAGATTCTATCAACCTTCCATCAGCCGGAATTTTGTTTCCCGGGTGCAATAAAATTATATCGCCCGGCGTTAATTCTTCCTGGTCAATCTCTTTTTCCTCGCCGTTTCTTATGACGCGGGCTTTGATTTTAACTATTTTTTTTAATTCCGATAAAATACGCGATGTTTTATTCTCTTGAAAAAACCCAAAAACAGTGTTTAAAAAAACCGCCCCCAAAATAACCGCGGTGTTGGCGTATTCCTTTAAAACCAAAGTAACAGCCCCGGCGATGACTAAAATATAAATCAGGGGACTTTTAAATTGTTCTAAGAATATTTTTAACGCGAATAATTGTTTTTCTTCCGGCAGTTTGTTAAAGCCAATTTCTTGCTGTCTTTTTTTCGCTTCTTCTTCCGACAAACCGCTACGCGAGTCGCTTTTAAATTCTCGGATGGCTTCATCGGCGGAAAAAGCATGCCAATTTTGCTTCATTTTTTGCGATGCCAAATGTATAAAAGCGGACTAGCGAAAAAGATTGAAGAATAACTGCCCGTTATTATCCCCAAAACCAAAGTCAGGATAAAATATTTTAAAGAAAGCGGACCGATAAAATAAAGTGGCAATATCGCCAAGATCGTGGTTAAGGAGGTATTCACTGAACGACTAAAGGTTTGTCTGACAGAATCATTAATCAATCCGGCAAAATTAAAATTATTTTTATTAGTCAGGGACAGATTCTCTCTTAAGCGATCAAAAACAATAATAGTATCGTTAATTGAATAACCCAAAATAAACATAAGAGCGACAATAAAATTAGTGTCTATCTCCACACCTTGACGCCAACCCAAAAAGGTCATTAAGCCTACAGGGATAATAATATCGTGAAAAGCGCAAAAAATGACGACCAATCCGTATTTCCAGGATTTAACCGGGTAAGAAGCCCTTCTGAAAGCCCAAATCACGTAGAATAGAATGCTTAATAAGCCGAGAGCGAACGCCCAAACAAAACGCCGTCTTAATTCCTGACCGATGGTTGGCCCAATGCTTTCAAAACTTTGCTCTCCGATCTCCCCGAACTTTTCTTTAAGCGCTTGATAATATTTCAGGTGGTCTTCCTCGGAAATACTCGGAAATCTCACGATAAAATTCCCGTCGCGCAAAGATTTAACCGTCAAATCGGAATAACCGGATATTTCTTTCAATGCCGATTTTAAATCGCTTTCTTTGACCGCCGAATCATTTATCAAAATCTGCCAATTGGTGCCGCCAGCCAAATCAATTCCCTGCTTAATGCCAAAAGCGACAAAGGCAAAAATGCTGGCCAAAATCATAATGCCAGAAAAAATAAGAAAAAAATTGCGATTTTTAATAATATCCATACCCGGTAGTAGAAACTCGATAATTATTTATTAAAATATTTTGACCTTTGAGTAATCATTGTTTTTTTGTTTTTGCTCAGTTTTTTAGAAAACCACGATTCGCCTTTGGCGAATCAAATCGAGTTTTCACTACCGGGCATATTTTTAATTTTTTTTTGTATCTCTTACGAATACTTCCAATAACGATTTAGTGACGACGATGGCTGAAAACATGCTCATCATAACCCCGATAAACAATGTTAAAGCAAATCCTTTGACAAAACTGGTGGCTAGATAAAATAAAATCACGGCAATGATAATAGTGGTGATATTGGAATCCCTGATAGACGGCCAGGCGCGGCGGAATCCTTCTTCAATCGCCGCTGTTTTTGACAAACCCTTTTTCAATTCTTCTTTCATTCGGGCAAAAATCAGAACATTGGCGTCAACCGCCATTCCCACAGAAAGAATAAAACCGGCGATACCGGCCAAAGTTAAAGTTACGGGAATAAGCTTAAAAATACCTAAAGTTAAAATTGAATAGATAGTCAAAGCCAAAACGGCTATCAAGCCAAAACCCCGATAATAAATAACCATAAACAAAGCCACCAAGGCAAAACCAAAAATACTGGCGGAAATTGTCTTTCTTAAAGAATCCATGCCTAGGCTGGCGCCAATCGTTTGCTGGCTAACTAACTTAATCGGAGCGGGCAAAGCGCCGGCGTTAAAACGTTCTACGAATTGGCGAGCTGAATCCGTGGTAAGATTGCCGGAAATAATAGCCTCGCCGCCGCTTATCTTTTCCCTAACAACCGGTATTTCAATCGGCTCATTATCCAAAAAAATAGCTAAATATTTACCAATATTTCGGTCGGTTAATTCTTCAAAAATTTTCGCCCCTTCGTCATTGAAAGCGATACTAACCGTAGGTTTGCCAAAGTCATCAAACCCCAACTGCGCGTTTTTGACATAACGTCCGGTTAATGCGGTAGGCGTAAATGCCAATTCTTTCTTATCTTTATCGCCAGTTGTCGGTATTTCTTCAACTTCTCTAAAATCCAAGAGCGGCGTTTCACCGATCATTTTAATCGCCTGTTCAATATCCTTGATGCCAGCTAATTCCACGACCAAACGTTGCAATCCTCCGGTTTCGGTAATATAAACCAAGGGTTCACTCACGCCAAAAAGATTAACTCTTTTTTCAAGAACATCCCTTAAACCATTAACCACCGAATTCCTATCCGTAGCGGAAACTTGGTTAAGATTGATGTCGTAAGTCAATAAACTGCCACCCACTAAATCCAGCCCTAAACGCCAATCGCGATTAAAACCTTCAGGTAAATTAATTTTGGAACGTATTTTTGACCAAATCGGCTGATAATCAAAAAAACCGACTAAAATCGTCAATAAAATAATAAAAACAAAAAAAGTTGGAAATTTATTTTTTTTCATAATTGTTTTAATTTGGTGCGCCCAGTAGGAATCGAACCTACAACCTTCTCCTTAAAAGGGAGCTGCTCTGCCAATTGAGCTATGGGCGCGTTTTAGCGTTCATCCAAACGAAAAAACTATTCAACTATTATACAATATTTGCCCGGCGCCACAACCCCGATGGCGCAATTTATCAATTGAATCCCCTCTGTTAATTTACTATTGTAATTCCACGATCGTGGAATTACAATAGTAAATTATTTTCATTCAATTCTACAATTCCGCGGTTTTCCTCGCCGAAAAACTAAATTAGTTTGAAACTATAATAAAAAACTTACCGATTTTTCAAAATAGCGAAAAAGGCTTCCTGGGGGACATCCACTGTTCCGATTCTTTTCAATTTTTCTTTGCCGGCTTTTTGTTTTTTAAGAAGCTTGTCTTTTCTGGTTCTGTCTCCGCCGTAAAGTTTGGCGGTCACGTTTTTCCTGGTCGCCGGCACCGTTTCGCGGCTGATAATTTGAGCGCCGACAGTCGCCTGGATAGCTATTTCAAATAATTGTCGGGGAATGACTTTTTTTAATTGGGCGACTAGTCTCTTGCCTTCAATCTGAATTTCTTCATGGGGAATTATGAAAGAAAGAGCGTCGATGTTTTTCCCGGCGATTTTAATATCCATTTTTACCAAATCACCGGAGCGATAATCAAGAAAATGATAATTCATTGAAGCGTAACCGGCGCTAATATTTTTCAACCCGTTATAAAAATTATCCAAAAAAGAAGCCAGGGGCATTTCATAAAACAAAATAACTTCTTCAGCCAAATATTCGGTTTTTTTGTAAACACCCCTGAATCTCTTCACTAATTCCATTATCGGGCTAAGATACTGAATCGGAGAAAATACTTCTATTCTCACCCACGGCTCCTGAATCGCGGTTATTTCCCCGGCATCGGGAAATTCTTGAGGCGAATGAATAAATTTTTCCTGATTGCCTTTTAAAATCACTTTGTAAGAAACACTGGGAGCGGTAATAATCAAATCCAGGCCATATTCTCTTTCTAACCTTTCTTTGATTATTTCCATATGAAGCATTCCTAAAAATCCGCAACGAAAGCCAAACCCCAATTCCGAAAAACCTTCGGATTTAAAAGTAAAAGCGGCGTCGTTTAAAGACAATTTGCCGAGAGCTTCTTTGAATTTTGAATAATCATCGGCATCGGTGCAGTAAAAACTGGCGAAAACCATCGGCTGCGGTTCTTTGTATCCTTTCAAGGGCTCAACGATTGAATCTGAAATTTTAACAACGGTGTCTCCGACCCGGCAATCCTTAACTTCTTTAAAACCCGTTATAATATAGCCCGCTTCGCCGGCTCCTAAACACTCCACGGGAAAAAAATTAGGCTTAAAAACACCGACTTCTAAAACGACGGATTCTTTTCCGGTGCCTAAAAGCTTGACCCCGTCTCCTCTTTTTATTTTACCGTCAAAAATTCTGACAAAAGCGATTACTCCTTTATGTTGATCAAAAAGAGAATCAAAAACCAAAGCCCGCAAAGGTTTGTTGCTGTCGCCGGCCGGAGCCGGAATTTTCTCAACTACGGCTTTCAAAACCTTATCCACATTAGTTCCTGATTTAGCGGAAATAAAAATTACCTCGCTTTCATCCGCGCCAACCAATTCCGCCAACTCCCGGCCGAATTTTTCCGGTTGGGCGTTGGGCAAATCTATTTTATTCACCACCGGAATAACCAACAAACCCTCTTCTTTGGCTAAAAAATAATTAGCCAGAGTCTGGGCTTGAATGCCCTGGGTCGCGTCGCAAAGCAAAATCGCTCCTTCGCAGGCATTTAAACTGCGGGAAACTTCATAAGAAAAATCAACGTGCCCCGGAGTATCAATCAAATTAAGAATATAAGGAGTGGCGTTTAAAACATAAGACATTCTGACGGGATGCATTTTAATGGTAATCCCCCGTTCTTTTTCTATGGACATGCTATCCAAATACTGCTCCTGGAGTTTTTCTTTGGGCACGGTTTTGGTTATTTCCAAAAACCGATCGGCTAAAGTTGATTTCCCATGGTCAATGTGCGCCACGATGCAAAAATTTCTGATATTGTTCATTAAATGAGTTTTAAAATGCTTTCGCCAAATTTTTCAGCGGCAGCCGGACCGTTGGCGGTAATAATTTTTCCGTCAAAAACCACGTCTTTGTTAATAAATTCGGCGCCATTTTTTTCTAAAATTTTTATCGATTCTTTGTCCGAAATATTTTGCCAGACCGTCGCTTTTTTATTTTTCAGCGCTCCGGCTCTTGCCAAAATCACCGGCGCAACGCAAATAGCCGCTAAAAGTTTATTCTGTCTAATTGTTTCTCTGGTTAAATTATAAGAAATTTCGTTATCAAGATATTCCAAAGCGCCGCCTCCGCCAATAAAAACAACGGCGTCAAAATCAGCCAAGTTGATTTCCGCCGCCAATAAATCCACGCTTGCCTTGAGACCAAAAACCCCTTCGGCTGTTCCTTTTTGACTGGCCGCGGTTTTAACTTCCGTTCCCCCGTTTTCCAAAACCTCTTTAGTAACAGAATATTCTCTGTCCTGAAAATTTTTATAAGCTATAATCAATACCGCTTTTTTCATCTTGACAAAATACTAAAATAAAATGCCTTAATCGTCAACAAAAAAAATTTCATTTATCTTTTGATTTTTTTATTATAAAGAAAAGTTTCTGAAAAGCGACACTGGACGCGAATTAAAAAAACAATTATTATTTAAAAGCATTCCGGCGTAGCTCAGTGGTAGACCTGCCTGCCGGCAGGCAGGGCGACTCCCAATATTAAATGTATCACGTTTATATTCTCCAAAGTTTGAAAGATAAAAAGTTTTATACCGGCATAACCAACAATATTTCAAGACGCTTAAAAGAACACAATCGTGGCAAAAAATCTACGCCTTCTACCTCACAAAGAGGGCCTTTCCAATTGCTGTATTCTGAAAGCTTTAAAACTCGTGAAGAGGCGCGAAGTCGTGAAAAATTATTTAAAAGTGGCGCTGGACGTAAATTAAGAAACCAATTATTATTAAAACATTCCGGCGTAGCTCAGTGGTAGAGCGACTCCCTGTATATTTAAATGCAGCTTCCTGAAGTAATTCAGGTTGAAAAACGAGGTGAATTCGGGGAAACCTAAAAATGGCAATCCCGAGCCAAGCCCAGCCCCGGTTTTGTTTTATAGAAATTTCTGTAAATCAAAACTGGAGCTGGGAAGGTGTAGAGACTATCCCGAAAGGGAGTACTCCAAATAAAATTTGGGGGAAGCGCCTCGATTCCGCAAAAGCGGAATATGATATAGTCCGTCCCCAACGGAAACATTGGGATAAACGTAAGGAGATGGTCGTAGGTTCGAATCCTACCGCCGGAGCATTGATTGAGATCGAGCGAACATTCGCTCGATTTCTGTTTTATTAAATCCTCATATGGATTTTGCATAGTCATATTTATTCTCATTTTTCGGCTATATTCGGATATAATCCGTTATAGTCGTTATATACGATTTAGCTTGTTGACTTATTGCCTAATCTAATATAATCTTATATAGTTAAAGTAAAGACATTATGGCAAAATTCCATACCAAAAAGTTTCTACCCAACGGCTCTATTAATCCGGAGTTTTTAAAAGAAATAAAGCGTCAGACCCTTATTCAAAGCACGGCTGCGTCTTTGCGGCTTTCTGGCATTAAAATCACGGAGAAAGAAGTTGAGCAGATTGTTAATCGTCCGGCTCCCGATGCCGTTTTTCACAAAAACATAGAAAAGATTTTGTCACCGAAGCAATCGGCGGTTTTGGAATATTTGCAGAACGTAAAAGAGGCCGCTCCCGGCGAGATTGCCGAAAAAGCGGGGGTCGCCCGCCCTACTGTCAATCAGGCATTGGATAAATTATTGCGTCTCAAAAAAGTCGAGCGCATCGGGCTTGGCCGAAGCACGAGATATAGGAAGTTATAAACCCCCACACCAACTTACCGTAAGTTGGTGTGGGGGTAAAACTATATGCCAAAGGAAATCGCCACAACAACTAAACAGCAAACCCACTATAAATGTGCTCATTGCAGATGTGCAATTTATCCACATAATGGATAGATTGCCATAATTTTGGGTAGATTTAAGTGATACTTGTGTAGATTTAGATAATATGCTAGGATAACCGTTATGGAAGAAAAGCTATTAACCATAGGCCAAGCCGCGGAATATTTGGGAGTTTCCATGAATACCCTGCGTCGTTGGGACGAGAGCGGCAGATTGGTCGCGATCAAAAAAGAAGGTGGCACGCATCGTTATTACCGCGAGAACGACCTGGAAGTTTTTTCTAGTGATTTGATGCGCTTTGCCACTGAATGGATAGAGAAAGGAACAGAGTTCCCTGGGACTTTTTATTGTCCCACCAGTTCTATTTTTAACGCCAAGCTAACAAAGATGGAGTACCTGCTTCTTCAAAAACCAGGTTTTGAAAAAATGTATTCTTTGATTACGTTAATCACCGGAGAGATTGGTGATAATTCATTTGCTCACAATATAGGAAAGTGGCCGGATAAGGCAGGAATCTTTTTCGGGTATGATTTAGAAAAAAGAATTATTGTTTTGGCTGACCGTGGATTGGGTGTTTTAGAAACTTTGCGCCAAGTTCGCCCTCGGTTAAAAAGTCATGTGGAGGCCGTGGAAGTCGCTTTCACTGAATTTATTTCGGGCAGAGCTCCGGAAAAACGGGGAAATGGATTGAAGCTTGTCCGTGAAGTTATTTTGGCCAATCCCATAAACTTGTTTTATACCAGCGGTGACGCGGAAGTGCGGATGCAAGGGGCGAATAAAATCTTTCGCGTTACGCGCGGGCCGAATGTGGTGCGAGGATGTTTAGTAAAGATAGAATTTTAAAAAATAATTATATGAAATTACAATTAGAAAAATTTGGTAAAACCTTGATTTCGCGAGAATTGGGAAGTGAAGCCTTAAAGGCCTTTGTGTCGACGTTGCGCGAACTTCCCGGAAGCGAGGAACTGGAAATAGATTTTTCAGGCGTTTTGACGCTGTCTCCATCATGGGCAGATGAATTTTTGAGTCCTTTGTTGGATCAGTTGAATGAGGGGTTGATACTTTTGCCTAGTGATAATCTTTCCGTGCAAGCAACTCTAAAAATTCTTCAAGAAGCAAATAAACGCACATTTAGGATTAAATGAACGAAGCATGAACTAGAGCTAAATATTTAAGTGGGAAGGATTGCCTGCCGGCAGGCAGGGTTGCTTGCCCGTCCATAGCTTTCTTGCCCGCCATAGCTTTTTTATCCGCCGAAGTTTTAACGAAGGCAGAAGCGTCGGCGGGAGCGGAGGATGGCGAGGACTATATTCGGATTGGCGGCAAAGAGAAAGACCGTAAGGTGATCAAAAAATAATTTTATGGAAGACAAAGATATAGTAAAAATATTTCTGGATACTCAAGAGTGGCAAACTTTTGAATGTATGGGTTTATTTTCAAGGTGGGTTGATAATAAAACAGACAGGGGCATTTCCCCTTTTTAAATTGGACACTTTTGGGATACGTTATTTTCATGGCCTTTGGTTTTGCGTGCTTAGATTCTGTGGGTCAATTGCATCGTCTTTTTGTGCCAAGTCGTAATACAGATATCCTTATTGCACTTTTTGTGGATATCTGGTAATATGGGAATACATATTTCAACTTAGATAAACCCCCACACCAAACGGGTGTTTGGTGTGGGGGTAAAACAAGTAAAACCATGGCGAACAAAGCACAACAAAATAACAAATTTATGGCAGGTGCTCACAAAAAGCACTTCTGGGGTAAGGATTATGAATACCAGAGCTTTTTGCCGTCTCCGGTAAATCATCCTTACGAATGGCAAGACAAAAGAATTCCTGTTCTCTTGGAAGAAGCTATCCGGCTTGTTGGAGAACTGAACGCCTATTCTATTCTTGTGCCAGATGTGGACTTTTTCATTCAAATGCACGTGCGCAATGAAGCGGTAAAATCGAGCCGCATTGAAGGCACTCGCACTGGCATGGACGAAGCAGTCTTGCCGGAAGAAGAAATCTCTCCGGAAAAAAGAGATGACTGGACCGAGGTGCAAAATTATATTACCGCAATGAATAAGAGTATTGCCCGACTGAATGAGCTCCCAATCTCTATGAGGCTTCTGCAGGAAGCTCACAAGATTTTATTGTCCGGCGTTCGTGGTGAACACAAACAACCGGGAGAAGTTCGCACCGCGCAAAACTGGATTGGCGGTA
>JBBTRS010000005.1:0-9503 GCA_038065115.1 Patescibacteria group bacterium | reverse complement strand
ACAACGGCACTCAATCGGGAGGGGTCGCTTACGGCGCCACTGGGAAAGTAGGCAACGCTCTGAGTTTTGATGGAGTGAATGATTACGTGGATATAGGAAATAACCTTGAATGGCCAGGCGCTCTTACGTTTTTATCTTGGCACCAGAGAACTACGAGAGATACGGTAAACGCGGATGGTATTTTTGGAAATTGGTTTTGGGATTCAAACGTAAACCTGCGAAAGGGTTGGACGCAAAGATACTATATCAATACCGATTCTCTTTGTTTATTAATAGAACTTACGAATGGCCTCACGAATCAAGAGACCCAGCCATGCTATACCGTCAATCTTGGCAACTGGTATCTCGTGGCGGGCGTGTTTAGTCCCGCTGATAGGTCTGTTAAACTTTATGTAGATGGCGAATTACGAAGTTCGGCTACCGGTTCAACGGGATTTAATCAAATTGCTTACGATTCTCCTTATCCGATGAGGATTGGTTATAATCCTGTAAATGGGGGTTATTTCTCGGGGTTTATTGACGAGGCTCGTATTTATAATCGAGCTTTGTCCGCGGCGGAAATAAAAGCGATTTACGAAGCCACGAAATAATTATTAGTTATTAAGGCCCGGTATTAATAATCTATTGCCACTATCAAAGAGTTGAATCAGAAGTTATAATCACTTTATGGTTTCGGTTTTGATTTACCCCCACACCTAAAAAGGATAGATATTCTTTTGAATTCTTAATTAAGTCATCTAAATAGCGTTTATAATGTTTGTTCAAATAAAACCAAAGAATACTTTAGCTTCGCAATCCTTTTTAGGTGTGGGGGTTTATCTTGGTAATCGTTTTTTTTACCGCCTTGGCGAATTTCTGCGTCATTGGTACAAGGACGGGTTTTTTGTTTTTTTCCGTTGGTTGGTTAATCTTTTGGAAAGGATGGACCGTTATTTCGCGGCCAGAATCACCCTCCGTTATCTTTTCCAGCCCCTTTATCAGAATTACACTTTTGTCGGCTATGTTTTGGGATTTATTTTCCGCGGTGTCAGATTAGTCGCCGGCGGATTTGTTTATTTTTTGATAATTTTGGTCTGGTCGGCTTTTTATCTGCTTTGGGCGTTTATCCCCTTGGGCATAATCTATAAAATAATTTTTTAAAATGCTGGAAGTTTATTTTAAAGAACCACGACTTTATTTTGATGTTTTCAGCCGTCGGCTGACGCGGATATTAATTTGGATTTCTTATATTATTTTGACCGCCCTGGCTTTTGTTTTTTTGTTTTTACTGTCCGGGTCATCGCATTTTTGGTGGGCAGGCGTTTTTTTGACGATTTTTTTGCTGAACCTGCTTGTCCGTTTTAATTGGGCCGATCGTTCTTTGGCTGAATTGGGGAAAATCAGCCGGACCATAAAAGTTAAAGCCAATCTGGCTTTTTATTTAAGGCCGTCGGCTTTTAATCTGATAGAAAACGCTTTTGGCCGAACTTCTGTAATCGGCGGCGATTTTGACCTTTGGCTTTTAAAAAATCTAATTGGCTGCCGCGACGCGAAAGAATCTTTTGAGAGATTGGATTTGTCTTTGCCGGAATTTTCCCAAAAACTGGAAACCTATCTCCAGGAATCGTTAAGCGAGCGGCCGAGCTCCAAAATATTATTGGAAAAAATAGAGAAATTGGTTTTAAGCGCTTATCGGGAAGCAGTTTTGGCTAACGAAAGCTTCATTGAACCGCGAAATATTTTAGTGGCTTTGTTTCAAGTTGATAGCAGTAATTTAATCAAGCTTTTTAACTTATTCAATTTGTCTCCTGATGATTTAAGGGAGGTTTTGGTTTTCGGCCGTTACCGGAAGCCTTTGGCGTTTTTCAAAAAATTGCCGGCAACGCTTGGCGGTTTTGTTCGTCGGCCTTTTTATACCAGGCGGCGGGAAGTAAACCGGGCCTGGACCAGCCGTCCCACGCCCACCCTGGATAAATTCGCCCTTGATTTGACTGGATTGGCCAGTTCCGGAAACGTCGGTTTTTTAATCGGCCACAAAGAAGAATACGAACGTTTGTTGAACATTCTTTCCCGTCCCGTTAAATCGGCCGTTTTATTGGTGGGCGAGCCCGGCGTAGGCAAAGAAACTATTGTCAATCATTTAGCTTATCAAATTACCAAAGATCGCGTGTCCGCTTCTCTTTTTGATAAACGCTTGGTGTCTTTGCAAATCAGCAGTTTGGTTGCCAAGGCCAATCCGGAAGAAATTTCCGGACGGCTAAAGCAAATTATTGAAGAAATCGTCCAAGCCGGCAACGTTATTCTCTTTATTCCCGACATTGATAATTTAGTGAAAACCTCCGGCGAATTTTTCTTGAGCGCCAGCGATATTCTTTTGCCGGCCATCAAGGCGGGTTCTTTTTCTGTTATCGGAGCGACTTATCCTCGGGAATTTCAGCAATTCATTGAACCCCGGACGAATTTAGCGGCGGCTTTTGAAGTTATCCGCGTGGAAGAAGTGAACGAAGCCGATGCCGTCAGAATTCTGGTTTACGACGCTTTGATTCTGGAAAGCAAATTTCGGGTAAAAATTAAATTCGGAGCTGTTAAGCAAGCGGTTGCCCTGGCTCACCGTTATTTGCGGGCTAAACCTCTGCCGTCAAGCGCGGCCGAAGTTTTAAAAGAAGCTTTGGCTAACGCTCAAAATCAGCATAGAAAAATTTTGGAAATAAATGACATTAGAATGACGGTGGAGCGGCGGACAAAAATTCCTATCCAGCAAGCCGGTCCGGAAGAAACGGCGAAGCTTTTAAATTTGGAGGAATTAATCCACCAGCGCTTGATTAACCAGGAAGAAGCCGTTAAAACGGTCAGCCGCGCTTTGCGGGAATACCGGAGCGGTTTGAGCCGCCGAGGCGGACCGATTGCTTCTTTTCTTTTTGTCGGTCCGACCGGAGTCGGTAAAACCGAATTGTCAAAAATTTTAACCAAGCTTCAATTCGGTGCCCCGGAATTAATGATTCGTTTTGATATGTCCGAGTATCAGGAAAAACAAAGTATTTCGCGTTTTATCGGCGCTCCGGACGGAAAAATATCCGGCAGTTTAACCGAAGCCGTCAGTCAAAAACCTTACAGTTTGATTTTGCTTGACGAATTTGAAAAAGCCCATCCCGACATTATCAATCTTTTTCTGCAGGTGTTTGACGAAGGCCGATTGACTGATAATTTGGGCCGTTTGGTTGATTTTCAGAATACTATTATTATCGCTACCAGCAACGCTCATTCCGAGTTTATTAAAACGGAAATTGAACAGGGGAGGGTTATGGAATCGATTGCCGAAGAACTCAAGAAAAAATTGACTGATTATTTCAAGCCGGAGCTCATTAACCGTTTTTCCGCCATTATCGTTTTCCGTTCTCTTAAGCTTGAAGAAATTGCCGCTATCGCTAAATTACAGCTTGAAGATTTGGGAAAAATTCTTCGGGAAACGCACGGCATTGATCTTCGGTTTGAAGAATCGGTCATTGAAAAGATCGCGGAACTCGGCTACAGTCCGGTTTTTGGCGCTCGGCCCTTGCGTCAAGTTATTGCGGATAATTTTCGCAGTGTTTTGGCCGAGAAAATTCTTCGCAAAGAAATCGGTCGCGGCAACGCCATTCAGGTAATATTAGAAAACGAAAAATTTGAGTTTAAAATCACAAGTTAAATTTATTTACTATTGTAATTCCACGATCGCGCTTTTAAAATAGTAATTACTATGATTTTTCCACGATCGCGGAATTACAATAGTAAATCTATTCACCGACAGCCGGTGATTTTTTTTAAATTCATTGCCGAATTGTTTTGATTAAGTTAAAATACAAGCAATGTTTAAACTTAACAAAGTAATAAGGGTATTGATTTTTTCCGACATGATTTTATTAACCGGTTTGGGTTTTGTGGCGCCGATTCTGGCCATTTTTTTGGCTGATAATATAAAAGGCGGCAATGTTGAAATCGCCGGCTTCGCCGCCGCTGTTTATTGGATTGTCATGTCGCTAGTAATCGTGCCTTTCGGGAAATATTTGGATAAAAATCACGGAGAGTTTGACGATTTATGGTTTGTGGCAATTGGCAATTTTTTCGCCGCTTTGTCGGTTTTCGGTTATCTTTTTTCTTCTTTGCCTTGGCATATTTATTTTTTTCAGGCAATTTACGCTCTCGGCATGGGGATGAACATTCCTGGTTATACCGCTATTTTCACCCGTCATGTTGACAAAGGAAAAGAGGCTTTAAGCTGGAGCACGAGAGCCGCTTTTGTCGGCGCGGGTTCGGGAATAGCCGGCGCTTTAGGCGGAGTTGTCGCTCATCGTTTTGGATTTGACACGCTTTTTATCGGAGTGGGGATTTTTATTATTTTTAGCGCTCTCTTGCCTTTTTTCATTTTTAAAAATGTTTCACCAAAAAATCAAAAAGGATTCCATATCCCGTCGTTAAAAAGAGAAGACGCAATTTAGAAAACATATTTTTTTCTTTTCAGAAAGATATTTTAGTTATGAAAAATCAGGAAATTGCCAAGATTCTTTATGAAATAGCTTTTTTTTTGGCAATGGAAGACGTTCCTTTCAAACCCCATGCTTATGAAAAAGCCGCTTTGGGTTTGGAAACCTTAGCCGACGATGTCGGAGATGTTTACCGAAAAGGCGGCATTAAAGCCTTGCGGGAAATTCCCGGAGTGGGCGAAAGCATCGCCGATAAAATAGAGGAGTATCTAAAAACGGGAAAAATCAAAGACCGCGAGAATTTGAAGAAGAAAACGCCGGTTGATATTGAAGCCTTAAGCGCGGTTGAAGGCGTCGGTCCGAAAATGATCAGAGATTTATATAAGCGTTTAAAAACCAGAAATCTTCAGGATTTGGAAAAAGCCGCTAAAGCCGGCCAGATTAAAAATCTGCCAAATTTCGGGGAAAAAACCGAACAAAATATTCTTCAAGGGATAGAATTTTTAAAAAAAACCAAAGGTCGCTTTTTGCTGGGCGAAATCTTCCCGATTGTTTATGAAATTTTGGAAAATTTAAGAAATTTGAAAGAGGTTGCAAAAATCAGCCCGGCCGGTTCGGTCAGAAGAATGCAAGAAACTATCGGCGATGTGGATATTTTAATCACCAGTCCAAATCCCAAGAAAGTTATTGATTATTTTGTTTCTTTGCCCGGCATTGTAAAAATTTGGGGCCAGGGTCCGACCAAAGCCTCAATTCGTTTAGAAAAAGGTTTTGACGTTGATTTGCGGGTTTTGCCGGAAAATCAATTCGGCTCGGCCCTTCAGTATTTTACCGGCTCCAAAGAACACAATATCGCTTTAAGGAAAATCGCCATGGAAAAAGGCTTTAAGCTGAATGAGTACGGATTATTCAAAGGAAAGAAAATAATCGCCGGAGAAACCGAGGAAGGAGTTTATAACGCTCTGGGTTGTTCTTACATAGAGCCGGAATTGCGGGAAAATACCGGTGAAATTGAAGCCGCTTTGCAAAATAAATTGCCGAAGCTCGTTGATTATAAAAATATTAAGGGCGATCTCCATATTCATTCAAATTGGAACGGAGGCGTTAATGGTATTGAAGAAATCGCCCGGGCGGCTCAAAAAATGGGCTACCAATATATTGGCATCAGCGACCACACCAATTTTTTAAGAATTGAACACGGCTTAGATGAAAGACAACTATTTCAACAAAGAAAAGAAATAGAAAAATTGAACCAAAGATTCAAGATTCAAGATTCAAGATTCAAGATTTTACAGGGTTGCGAGGCTAATATTATGCCCGACGGATCAATTGATGTTGAAAACGAAGCTTTGGCTAAATTGGATTATGTTATCGCCGGGGTTCATTCCCAACTCAAAATGGAGAAAGAAGAGATGACCGGAAGGATTATCAAGGCGATGGAAAATCCCAATGTGGACATTATTTCTCATCTTACCGGACGGCGTATTCAGAGACGCGATGAATACCAGATTGATTTTGATAAAATTTTGGAAGTGGCTAAAAAAACAGGCGCCATTCTGGAAATTAATTCCTCTTCCGATCGGTTGGATCTTAAAGATGTCAATATCAGAAAAGCGATAGCGGCCGGAGTAAGGCTGATAATTAATACCGATTCTCATCATTTGAGCCAATTGCGTTTTATGGAATTAGGAGTTAGCCAGGCTCGCAGAGGATGGGCCGAAAAAAAAGACATCATTAATACCCAGCCCGTAGATAAGTTATTAAAATTTTTTAAATAATAATCAATGCGCGAATATTTAACCGAAGCTTTGGTTTTGGATAAAAATGAAATCAACGAAGTTGATTTAGTTGTTGACCTTTACGCCAAAGAATTGGGACGCATAAAAGCCAAGGTTACCAGCGGCCAAAAAATCACTTCCAAGCTCTCGCCTCATTTGGAGCCGCTGACTTTTTCCCTGGTTCGTTTGACGGAAAAAAACGGTTTTGTGGTCACCGACGCTTTGACTCAAGATTATTTAAAACACTTTCGCGTTTCGCCGATTTATTTTGGCAGGGCCTTGAAGCTCCTCTCGGCTTTGAAGGAGCTTGTTTATTCCGAAGAAACAGACCCCAGTCTTTGGTTTTGGCTCAAAAAAACTTTAGCCAGAAGAGATTTTTTTTATAATCATTTTTTGAAAATTTTAGGCTATGATCCGAAGCTGGCTGAATGCCAAAAATGCCACTCCCGGTTTATAAAATATTTTTTAGTTGAAGACCAGACTTTTCTTTGCCGGAATTGCGGTTTTAAAGTTAAGGGAAATGCGTTATTATTAGAATTATAGACATGAATTCCAATCCGGTTTTTGCTAAATGGACGCATCGGTTCTTTTGGTTAGCGGTTATTGTTTTAATTATCGTGTTGATTGGCAGCGGTTTTTTTATTTTTCAGTATCTTCAAAGTCGCGGTTTAACGATGGAGATTATTGGGCCGGCTGAAATCAATATCGGCGTTCCTTTTAATTTGACGGTTGATTTTAGCAACCAATCTCAAAATATTTTAAGAAACGCCAAATTAAGCGTTTCTTTGCCCGATGGAGCGGTTATCTTGGGAGCAGCCGAAAATCAAAAAGTTTACACCGAAGATTTGGGCGATATCGGAATTGGCAGTTTAACCCAGAAACCTTTGCGTTTAGTGATAACGAAAGACGAAAACACACTGAAACGATTCACAGCTTATATTTCTTACGGCGCTTCCGGTATCGGCCAGGCGCGTTTTGAAGAACGCCGGGAGTTTGATTTAAGAATAAAAGAACCCGGAGTTTCTTTGGATTTAACTTTGCCGGATCAGGTTTTAAGCGGCGAGAAGTTTGACATTAAAATTAATTACCGCGATATTGCCCAGGAAAATTTTTCGGGTTTAGAGCTTCAAGTTGATTATCCCGCCAGTTTTGCTTTTGAATCCGCCAGCCCCAAACCTGCCGAAGCCAGTAATACTTGGGAGTTGAAAAATCTTTCGCCGAACGCCGAAGGCGATATCGTTATCAGCGGCCGTTTAATCGGGCAAGGGAAATCAGTTTTTAACTTTGACGCCAAACTCACAATAAATGTCTTGGGCCGTCGATATTCCATGAATCAAAAATCAGGAAGCTTAGCGATTGCCGCTTCACCTTTAGAAATATCGGTTTTTTTAAACGAGCAAGAAAATTCCGTCGTTCAATTGGGCGATCAATTGATTTATGTTATTTCTTATCAAAATAATAGCGGCGTTGGTTTGGCCGACGCGGTGATAAAAGTAAAACTAACGGGAGAATTGTTTGATTTTAATACTTTGCAAACCAACGCTAATTTTAATTCCGTTACCAATACTTTAACGTGGAATGCCAGCAATATGCCGGAACTCCGGGTTTTATCAGCCGGCGATACGGGCTTGGCGACTTTTCAAATTCGGGCGAAAGATCAATTTTCTATCAGAAGATTAGGCGATAAGAATTATTATCTTAAAGCGGAAGCCAAGATTGACTCACCCACAGTTCCTTATTATTTGTCGGCCGAAAAAACTACGGGCATGGCTACTTTGGAAACCAAAATGGCGGGCGCGATTAAAATTGAAACCAAGGCTTATTTTCGGGACGCCGCTTCCGGCGTTATCAACCGCGGTCCTTGGCCGCCCAGAGTCAATCAACCCACCCAATATACCGTTCATTGGCTTATTACTAATTACGCCACCGATGTTCGCAATGTTGAAGTGAGGGCGTTTTTGGAATCCGGAGTTGACTGGACCGGTCAAGTTAAAAGCAACACCGGTTCTTTGCCCGTTTATAACGAACGAACCCAGGAAATTGTCTGGCTGATCAATGAAATTCCGGCTACCAAGGGAGTTATTGGTCAGTCATTGGAAGCCATTTTTCAAATAAACGCCACGCCTAATGTCATTCAGGCGGGCAATTATCAGCCGTTAATCAAAGAGACTTCAATTATCGCTTTTGATAAATTTAGCGAGACCAGGCTTCAAAATCAGGTGGCTGGCATCAATTCGTTCTTGCCGGACGATTTGACAGTCAGTCAGATTAAAGGAATAGTAGAACAATAACTTAAAACTATTAACGATAGATCAAATATGAACGATGTTTTAGAAAAAATTGTTTCTCTGTGCAAACGCCGCGGTTTTATTTTTCCCGGTTCGGAAATTTACGGCGGTTTAGCCAATTCTTGGGATTATGGACCATTAGGCGTTGAATTAAAAAATAACATCAAACAGCTTTGGTGGAAAAGATTCGTTCAAAGTCGCGATGATATAGTTGGCGCCGACACAGCCTTAATTATGAATCCGAAAGTTTGGGAGGGGAGCGGACACTTGAAAAATTTTACCGACGCCCTAGTGGAGTGTAAAAAATGCCACGAACGCTATAGGGTTGATGTAAAACACGACGGTCTTGAAATAAAAATTGAGAAATCAATAGAAGACAAAGAAAAGGGAACACCCGAGATTGCTTGGAGTGTCTCGGGAAAATGTTTAAAGTGCGGTTCTCCCGCCACTTTTGATGCTTTTACGCGTCCTTCTCAATTCAATCTGATGTTTAAAACCTTTATCGGTCCGGCCGAAGAAACCGCGAATACGGCTTATTTCCGTCCTGAAACCGCTCAAGGGATGTTTGTTGATTTTAAGAATATCCTGGACACGACTCGCGTGTCTTTGCCTTTTGGCATCGCTCAAATTGGCAAAGCGTTTAGAAACGAAATTACGCCCGGCAATTTTATTTTCCGCACCCGGGAGTTTGAACAAATGGAAATTGAATATTTTATCCGTGAAAAAGACTGGGAAAAATATTTTGAATCATGGAAGCAAGAAATGATTGATTGGATAAAAGAATTAGGCGTGGATATTGAAAAAATTCATGAAGTGGAAATTGCGGAAGGCGAACGGGCGCATTATTCAAAAAGAACCATTGATTTTGAATATGAATTTCCTTTCGGCCAGAAAGAGCTTTACGGTTTGGCTTACCGAACTGATTTTGACTTAAAAAATCATGAGAAATTTTCCGGTCAAAATTTGAAATACAAAGACCACGAAACCGGCGAAGAATT
>JBBTRS010000004.1:0-50679 GCA_038065115.1 Patescibacteria group bacterium | reverse complement strand
TTCATACACTTCTATTCTACCAGAAGTGTTGCGCTTACTTGTTGAACGGACTAAATATACCGTCTATTAAAAACTTTTCCTTAGCCAGCCTGTTGAAGCGAGGTGATAAATTACCGAGTGAGAAGGAAAGAAATAGGAAAATGGCGCTGTTTGAATCCCAATCTTACGAGGTTTAACCTCGTAAGATTGGTTGAGTTCGCCATTTTCCGTCAATTTCTGACGAGGAACGAGGATAATTTATCCGAGCGGAAATTTGCTGGCGGGGAAAAGTTTTTGATAAAACTTAAACCCCTAACCCCTTATTTTTTCCGCTAAAAGCGGATCCGCCTCGGGCGGAAATTTTCAAATATTCGTAAGCCGCTTGGGTGGCGACGCGGCCAGCCGAGGTTCGGTTTAAAAAACCAATGCTCATTAGATAAGGCTCGTAGACTTCTTCAATTGTTCCGACGTCTTCGCTCAAACTGGCCGCTAAATTTTTCAAACCGACCGGCCCGCCATTGAATTTTTCAATAATAATCTCCAATAAACGCCGGTCGTTGGCCTCAAGCCCCGTTTCGTCAATTTCCAGCATAGCCAAGGTTTTTACGACGACCTCTTCGTTGATTTTTCCTTGAGAATAAACTTCGGCGAAATCCCGAGCCCTCTTCAAAAGACGATTGGCCACCCGGGGCGTAAAACGCGAAGCCTTTGCCAGCATTTTTAAAGCCGGGGCGTCTAATCCCACTCCCAGCAACCGAGCCGAGCGTTGAATGATTTTTTCCATATCTTCTAAATTATAATAATCCAGTTTAAAAGTGCCTCCAAAACGCGAACGCAAAGGATTGGAAAGCAGGCTAACCCTGACTGTCGCCCCCACTAAAGTAAAAGGCGGAAGGTCTAAAGAAAAACTGCGAGCCGAGGGCCCCTTGCCGACAATTAAATGAATTTTTCGGCTTTCCATTGCCGGATAAAAAACCTCTTCAATTAATTTATTAACCCGATGGATCTCGTCAATGAAAAGAATGTCTTTGGGTTCCAGATTAGTCAAAATAGCGACTAAATCTCCGGCCTTTTCCAAAGCCGGACCGGTAGTGGTTTTAATACCCGTCCCCATTTCCTTAGCTAGCAAATTAGCCAGAGTGGTTTTGCCTAAACCCGCCTGACCATAAAACAGCAAGTGATCGCAAACCTCGCCTCTTTTTTTAGCCGCTTCCATAATCATCTTGAGGTTCTTTTTGACTTTTTCCTGCCCAACATACTCCGACCAATTTGTCGGCCGTAAAACCAAATCAACGTTCCTATCTTCGTTGCTATTTTTCTCCTTATTCATAATTAATTATTCAAGCATTAACGGCCCGGTGGCTCTCTCTACTTCTTCAAAGCTAGTAAAACCTAAAAGGATTTTAATCAGGCCGTCTTCTTGCATGCTGGTCATGCCTTGTTGCCGCGCCAATTTTTGAAAATCCGAATCGGTGATTTCTTTGGCAATAACTTCCATTGCTTCCGGAGTCATTGAAAAAAGTTCAAAAATCCCAACTCTCTCCTTATACCCCAAACCACCGCACCATTGACAGCCACCGGATTCAAAAATCTTGAATTTATCCAACGCCGTCCGATCCACCCGCGAAGGCAACCGGCTAATAAAATTTTTAATCTTTTTAGCTAATTGTTCGTCAATTTTTTGCTCTTTTTTGCAAACAGGGCAGAGTTTTCTCACTAAACGCTGGGCGATGATTAAATTGATAGCCGGAGAAATAACCGACGGCTTTACGCCCAAGTCAATCAAACGGGGAATGGCGCCAACGGCTTCGTTGGTGTGAAGGGTTGAAAAAACAAGATGGCCGGTTAAAGCCGCGTGCATGGCAATTTGAGCCGTTTCCAAATCGCGAATTTCTCCAACCAAAATAATATCGGGGTCTTGGCGCAAAATAGAACGCAAACCGTTCTTGAAATCATAGCCCGCCTTAGAATTAACCTGGGTTTGCTCAATGCCCTCAAGATGATATTCGATCGGGTCTTCAATGGTAATAATTTTTATTTCCGGCTGATAAGTTTTTTTAAGAAAAGCGTAAAGAGTGGTGGTTTTCCCCGAACCGGTCGGCCCCGTGTTTAAAATCATGCCGTTGGGCCGTTTTAATTCCTTTTCTATGATTTCCAAGTCGTCCTTCCGTAATCCCAATTTTTCAAAATCCACTTTTATGATAGCCGGGTCTAAAATCCTTAAAACAATGGTTTCGCCGAATTCCGAGGGAATCACCGAAGTCCTGATTTCAATATCATCGCCTTCCAGGCTGACGGTAAAACGGCCGTCTTGCGGCTGATCTTTGATGTTTAATTTTAATTTTGAAAGAAGCTTTATTCGGGAAACCAAGGCCATGTAAACGGCGGAGGTTAAGCTATAAAGGTCGTAAAGCAAGCCGTCTATTCGCAAACGCAGTTTGGCTCCGGCCTTCTCCGACTCAAAATGAATATCCGAAGCCCGATTAACCAAGGCTCCGGCTAAAACAATCTCCAGTATCTGAGAAACCCTGGGTTCTTTGAAATCTTGAAGCTGGCTTTTAAAATTTTTGAGGTCGCCTAATTTTTTTGTTAATTCTTTTATCTTGTTGGCGGAAATTTCCACCTTGCCCGTGATTTCTTTGGCTTCGGGCGCGACGAATTGATAAAAACCCCAAGCATAATCCAAGCTCTCCAGAGAAACGATAAAAATTTCTACCTGATAACCGTCAACTTTTAATTTATTTATTATTTTTTTGGCATCAGTGGCATCGGGGTCAAAAACCGCCAAACTTAACTGATTTTTTTTTAATTGAAAAGCGGCCAGTCGGGCTTCTTCGGCTTCTTGCCCGTTGATCAACCGCAAAGCCTTAGTCTGAACCGGAACGGCGATTAGGCTTATATAAGAAAAACCCAACTTGGCCGCCCGGCGTTGAGCTTCGCGCTCTTGAGCTTCGCGGCGTTCTTTGGCCAATAACTCCCCCAAGTCGGATTCTTTTTGTTTTCCAATCATTATTGATTATTATACTCCGACTCCGAGCTAAAAGAAAAAGGATGGGTTTTAATCCCATCCTTTTATTAACGTGTCGGCAATCATCAAAGCGGCATCGGGCCGGCTAAAGTTGCTGGCCTGAATTCGCATTCGCTGTCTTGCTTCTTCGTCTTTCAATAACTGAACAGTGAGAGCGGCTGCCTTTTTCTCGCTTGAAGCAATTACCGCTAAATTATGTTCCGCTAAAAATCGGGCATTGAACGCTTCTTGTCCCGGAATCGGATTGATCAAAATCATCGGCAACTTGCAAGCGAGGCACTCGCTGACAGTCAAACCGCCTGGCTTGGTGATAATCACCGAAGAAATTTTCATCAACTCATTTATGTTTTCCGTGTAACCGATGATTTTCGCGGGATAGCGAAGAAAGGACGCTATTTTTTCCAATTTTTTTTTAAGTTTTTTGTTTCGGCCGCAAATGACTACCAATTGAAACGAAAAAGAATCTGTCTGCAATTCTTCAACCATTTCTTTTATTTGTCCTAAACCACGACCTCCGCCCATGATCAACACTATCGGCAAAAAACCGCCAAGCCCCAACCTCCTTAACGCGTCTTCTCTGTTAAAACGATCTATGAGAAATTTCGGGTCTATTGGAATACCGAAATTTCTAATCCGGTTTTCGCTAATTCCTTTTCTCATCAAAACCAGGCCCGCTTCCTTTGAAGGGACGACGTAAAGATTAATTTCTTGATGGATCCAATACCGGTGCGGAACGTAATCGGTAAAGACGCCGACAATCGGCGTTAAAGCCATCTTCAAAGAGCCGTGTAGCTTTAAATTAGCGAGCATCAAAGCGGGAAAGGCTTGAGCGCAACAAATAATGTCCGGATTAAATTTTTCAATCAATTTTACCAATTTTGAATACTTCCAAATACCAAGCCAATTGATCCATTTTTTTAACCGATCATAAACCTCGGGGTTGTCGTAAAGATATTCCCATGTTTGGGGACTTTTCTTTAACATCTGAAAATAGCTTTTTTCCACAATAATCCGTCCGATTGGGTGAAGGTATCTCAAAAAATCAATATTGAGAACTTCCACCTTATTGCTTAGCCTGTCCAGGGCCTTTTCAATCGCCAAACTGGCCTGGTGATGGCCGGAATACGGGGTAATATAAGTCAAAAGAATTTTCTTTTTGGTCATTTCAGCCTCCTTTTTCTTTTTTTGATTTTCAAAGAACGAAAAATTAAATTAAGTAAACCCCAAAAAATGCTTATTGTCAATTATAATTGACAAATTTTTTAAAATACGTACTGTATATAAAACAGGCTCTTTGTCATTAAAGTAAATTTTTAAAAAGGAGGCGGGAAAATGAAAAGAATGACGATTGTTAGTTGTTGGTTATTATTGATTTTAATTTTAAACGGTTGCGCGACGACGACCACGGTGATCGAGGGAAACGGCCCAGACCCAGCCGGAGAAGCCTATAAAGCGGTGCTTATAAGAAACGAGAGTCCGTTTTATGTGTATTTTTCTATCGGCACTCGTTCTATCATCCTGAAACCCGGCAATGAAGTTATCATTAAAACCATCAGGCCATTAGGCTGGCTTAGCCCGACTTTCGGCAGCTTTAGTTTTATCGCTTACGCCTACCGACAATACGACGGCAAGGGTCTTGACGAGTTTGTCGGACAACAAGAATACTGGGTTTACCTGGATGGCCGTCTCCGAATCTACCAGGGAAGGGGTTTTGGGGACGTGGTAATAATGGAATACTTTCCTGTTTCTGCGCTCGGCCACCCTGATCGTTGGCAGGGAAATTTCCTGCGAACTGTCCCTTGGAAAGCGGAATTTAAGCACCAATAAACACCAACCTCTCTTTTGTCAAAAAAGAGAGGTTTTATTTTTGTTTGTACTTGATTCCCTGTGCTAAATTCTATATCCTAAATTCTAGATATATGTCTGGCCATTCACATACCAAAACCATAAAACATAAAAAAGAAATCACCGATCAAAAACGCGGTCGGATATTTTCAAAATTGCTCAAAGCTATTGCCGTCGCCAGCCGCCTGGAACCCAATCCCCAATTCAATCCCCGCCTGCGAACTGCCGTTGAAAAGGCCCGCGAAAACAACGTCCCTCAAGAAAATATTAAACGGGCGATTGAACACGCGTCCAAAGACAAAAACTTGGAGGAATTGATTATCGGCGCTTACGGACCGGAAGGAATAGCCCTGTTGATTGAAGCAGTCACCGATAACAAAAACCGCACTATACCCGAAATTAAAAATATCATCAACGAGCACAACGCGAAATTCACGGAGCCGGAAAGCATCCTCTGGGCTTTTGAAAACAGCGACGGCCAATGGCAAGCCAAGTTCAAGCAATCAATCTCGGAAGAAGGCAAAAACAAATTAAACGAGCTTGTCCAGGTATTAGAAAACCAAGAAGATGTTCAAAAAATAGCAACAAACAGCGATTGATTGTTTGCCGTAATTGCTTAATTACAAAAAAATCTATGAAAATTTTAGGCATTGACCCGGGCAGTGTCCGTATCGGCTTTGGGCTGATTAAAAAAGAAAAAAACGATTTTAAGCTTATCAGGTCTGGTCTGTTAAAAATTTCAGCCAAAGATAAAAACCAAAGACTATTGGATTTGGAAAAATCTTTTTCCTTGTTATTAAAAAAAGAAAGGCCCGACCTCGTTGCTCTAGAAAAGCTTTATTTTGTTAATAATCAAAAAACTGCTTTGGAAGTCGGTCAATCTCGGGGCGTTTTGGTTTTAATAATTTTAAAAAATAAATTGCCTCTGATTGAAATCTCGCCGTCAGAAGCCAAGCTAATAGTCAGCGGCAATGGCCGGGCTTCAAAGTCAGCTGTTGCCAAAATGGTCGGCTACAGCTTAAAAACCAACACCGACAAAGAAATTGACGATGTCACCGATGCCCTGGCTTTAGCGATTGCCGCCGGAAGTATTTACCGCTACCCCTCAAGACAATTCTTGACACGCGATAATTAATTAATATAATGACTACCAAAACCCAGGATAATTCTGTCTACGAGCAGGCAAATAGGCCTGCCTGTCGGCAGGCGGGGCTATAAAGGTCGTTTAATTTTTTCTATAGCTATTTATGGTTAAAGAAACTACTTGCGAAGAATGTGGCAGTGATTTATCAGAAGACGAAACCTGCCCCAACTGCAGCCCTGTTTCCGAAGAAAAAGAAAAAGCAGAAGAAGATCTGCTTGAAGAAGAAAAATAAGCAGGAGAAATTAGGGAATAATCTTTATAAAACGATGCTTCCCTACTTTCAAGACAACGGGTTTTTCAATAAAAAGTTTTTGATGCCAATCCTTCATGGTCTCGTTGTCTAAAGAAACCGCCCCTTGTTCAATCAATCTCTGGGCCTCCGAAAGAGATTTGGCTAAATCACATTTAACCAAAAGCTCTTTAGCCCCGATTGAACAAGGGGCTATTTTTATTATTTTAATTTTGGCAGGCGACTTGCCTTCGCTAAAAACTTCAATAAATTCTTTTTTGGCCTTATCAGCCTCTTCCCGGCTATGATAAAACCTGACAATTTCCCAAGCTAATCTTATTTTTTGATCCATCGGAGAAAGATCGGAAATTTCTTGCAAAGGAACATCGGTCAATAATTCAAAATACTTTCCCATAACACTATCGGGAATGGACATAATCTTGCCGAACATTTTCGCGGGTAATTCAGTTAAGCCGATGTAATTATCAAAGGTTTTGCTCATTTTTTTAACGCCGTCTGTTCCTTCAAGCAAAGGCACGGTGACGATATCTTGTTCCGGCTGATTGAGTTTCTGCTGAACCTTCCGCCCCATCAAAAGATTAAATTTCTGGTCAGTTCCGCCAATTTCCACATCCGCTTTTAATTCAACTGAATCGTAGCCCTGCAACACGGGGTAAAATAACTCCGACACGCTAATCTCTTCCCTGGCTTCTATCCGGCGTTTGAATTCTTCTCTTTCTATGAGCTGGGCGTAAGTAAAACGGGAAGCGATTTTAATTAAAAAATCCATTTTTTTGCTTCCGTACCACTCGCTGTTATACCTAACCTCAACTTTTTTCATATCCAAAACTTTCGCCGCTTGCTTGAGGTAGTCTCTCATGTTTTTTTTAACTTCGGCTTGAGTTAATGGCCGACGGGAAATATTCCGGCCGGAAGGATCTCCTATCATTGCCGTAAAGTCCCCCACCAAAAGAACAGCTTGGTGCCCTAAATCCTGAAACCGCTTTAATTTTAAAAGCGAAACGGAATGGCCGAGATGGAGATCGGGCGTGGTCGGATCAATGCCGAACTTTACCCTCAACTTTTTTCCGGATTTTAATTTTTCTTCCAAATTCTTGCTCACGATAACCTCTACCGCGCCTTTGTCAAGAATTTCCTTGATTTGTCTGATTTCGTCTTTCATTTTCTTATTAATATTATTACAATAATACCATACCCGATATCATAATTCATGAAGTCTAAAAATAAAAAAATCATTAAAATCGCGGGGTTGGCGATGCTGGTTGTTTTGGGTTTAGCGGCGTGGGGATTGATTTATCTTTCTTCGCTATTAAAAGACTTGCCGGTTTTAAGGCAGGCAAGCAATCACCAACTCGCCCAATCAACTAAAATCTATGACCGAACCGGCAAAGTTATGCTTTATGAAATACATGCCGAAGAGAATAGAACCGTTGTTTCTTTTGAAGAAATCCCCGATTATGCCAAACAAGCAACCATTGTTATTGAAGACCGTGATTTTTTTAATCATCCCGCCTTTGACTGGAAAGCCGTCATCCGGGCGGCCTTTAATGACTTAATCCGCGGCAAAACCCAGGGCGGCTCCACCATTACCCAGCAATTAGCCAAAAATGCCTTTCTTTCGTCAGAAAAAACACTTCAAAGAAAAATAAAAGAGCTGGCCTTGGCTATTCAGTTAGAGCGCCGTTACGCCAAAAATGAAATTTTGGCTTTTTATCTCAATCAAATTCCTTACGGCTCCAATATTTACGGCATTGAAACTGCCGCTAAAACTTATTTCAATAAATCGGTCAAAGAAATTAATTTAGCGGAATCGGCTGTTTTAGCCGCCTTAATCCAAGCTCCCAGTTATTATTCGCCTTGGGGCTACCACCTGGACGAACTCAAAAAACGCCAGGAATTTATTTTAGAGCAAATGCTTAAGTTTGGCTTTATTGACGCCACGGAGAAAGATTTGGCTCAAAAAACCGAATTGGTTTTTATTCCTCCTTCGCTCGGCGCCATTAAAGCCCCTCATTTTGTTATGGAGGTAAAAGAATACTTAGTTAATCGCTATGGCGAAGATATGGTGGAAAAAGGAGGGTTGAAAGTTACCACTTCGCTTGATTACGACCTTCAGCAATTAGCCGAAAAAACGGTCTCTGAAGGAGCTAGCCGGAACGAAAAACTATACCAAGGGAAAAACGCCGCCTTGATCGCCCAAGATGCCAAAACTGGCCAAATTTTGGCCATGGTCGGCTCTCGTGATTATTTTGATATTAAAAACGAAGGGAATTTCAACGTTGCCACCCATGGCCTGCGTCAACCAGGTTCCACCCTGAAACCGTTTGCTTACCTGACCGCCTTTGAAAAAGGGTTTACCCCGAAAACGATATTGTTTGACGTGCCTACGGAATTCACCGCCAACAATTCCGCCTGCCCGGTCATCGTTGATTTTAACAACGAAGACCCTGCTTGTTATCACCCCCAAAATTTTGATAAAAAATTCCGCGGTTCAATTAGTATGGAAAATTCTCTGGCTCAATCAATCAACATCCCGTCAATCAAAACACTTTATCTTGCCGGCCTAAGCGAAGTCTTAAAAACTCTTCAAAACTTCGGGATCACTACCCTAAAAGAACCGCAACGTTACGGTTTGTCGTTGGTATTAGGCGGTGGCGAGGTCAAGCTCATAGATTTAGTTGGAGCTTATTCTGTTCTTAGCCAAGAAGGGGTTAAACGCCCGCAAATAATGATTTTAAAAGTTGAAGATTCCAGCGGGAAGACCACGGAAGAATACCAAGAGAAAAACGACAGAGTGATTGACCCTCTTTATCCGCAATTAATCAACTCTATTCTTTCAGACAAAGACCTACGCCAACCGCTTTTTGCTTCAAGCTTGAATCTTACGGTTTTCCCCGATCAAGAAGTCGCTCTTAAAACCGGAACTACTAATGATTTTCGCGACGCGTGGACCATGGGTTATACCCCGTCTTTGGTGGTTGGTGTTTGGGCAGGCAACAACAACAACGATTCAATGCAACAACAAGCCGGCAGTATCTTGGCCGCTGTTCCTATTTGGCACGCGTTTATGGACGAGGCTCTCAAGAAACAAACAAATTCCGAAACCTTCACGCGACCGGATATGGCTTTAGCCGAAAAACCGATTCTTCGGGGAGAAGCGATAATTAAATACGAAATCAATAATACTGAATATCCTCAAATCCACAATATCTTATATTATGTTGATAAACATAATCCCGCCGGGCCAAACCCTCTAAACCCCCAAGACGATCCCCAATTTGAAAACTGGGAAGAAGGATTAATGGAGTGGCTCAAAACCAATATCCCCGATTTTAATCGTTACAACCAAACACCGCCGGGGCTATCAACAGACTCCGGCAACGAACAAAATTCCAACCTGGAAATTACCGATCTTTTTCCCAAAAGCGGAGATTTCGCGAAAGACGTAATCAGCGTCAAAGCTACGATAAAATCAAGCAATAATCTGGACCGGATAGAATTATATTTTAACGAACAGTTGATTGACCGCAAAAGCCCGAATTCTTTGGGAATTTATGAATACCAATATCAAATTGTTAATCAAAAAATAGAACTCCAGAATATCATCAAATTAAAAATCAACGATATTTTTGGCAATTATGCCGAAAAGGAAACGATTATTTTCTCGCAATAGTAAAATTAAAAATCTAGGATTTAATCGGCATTAAGACATAAAACCAATTTTTATCGGCCGGAGATTTGATAATAACCGGCTGATTATCGTCGTTAAAACCAAAAACAATTTCTTTATCTTCTAGCGCCTTGAGGCCGTCAAGCAGGTATTTGCAATTAAAAGATATGGCTAGGTTGTTGCCGCTAATCTTGATTGGTAATAAATAATGATTTTCTCCCAAGGCATTATCGGCGGAATAAACTTCTAAACATTTTTTGTTTTCCCCGATTTTAAATTTTATTTCATTGACCCTACCGGAAAAAATACTGGCTAATTTCAAGGCATTCACTAATTCGGCCTTATTAATCACCATTTCAGTTTTAAGCTCTTGTGGAACAATACTTTGGTAATCGGGAAATTTCCCGTCTATCAACCGAGAGATTATCTCTATTTCGTTAGTTTTGAAAAACACCTGATTTTGGTTTATTAAAATACTTAATTCGTTGTTGTCTGGAATAACTCGTAAAATTTCCTGAATGGTTTTTAGTGGCAAGATGATTTCAAAGCTTTCTTCAAAATTACTTTTAAATTGATCGGAAGAAATATTTTTTTCGGCTAGCCTAAAACTATCCGTGCCGGCTAATTTTAAATAATCTATCTGGTAACTGAACAAGCAACCGTTAATTTCCGGTCTGATTTCTGAATATTGAATACTGTTGATTATTTTTAATAAAGCGTTTTTGAAAATTTCGGAATTGATTTTGATGTACTTATCAATATTGCCGATTTTGGGAATAATAGGAAAGTCTTCAGGGTTTAATCCTTGAATCGTGGCTTCGTAATTATCGGTTTTTATTAATAAATTATAATCCTTGCTTTCTAGGGTAATTCTTTCGGTTGTTAGATTGCCGATGATATTTGAAAAAATATTCAAAGGCACTGTTAAGGATCCTTCTTCTATGATTTTTCCGGAAGCCCCGTAATTAATCGCTAATTCTAAATTAGTGGTTGAAAAATTTATTTTATTATCCTCGGTTTTAATAAGAATGTTTTTTAAAATCGGTAAATTAGAGTTATCCCCAATCCCACCCCCTATTGAGCGCAGTGCTTCTTTTAAATTATTATTTAATATAATTAATCTCATAGTTGTAATAGGGCTAAGCCTAATTGTTGATTTGTTTATTTTTTTATTTAAATAAAGGGTTTCTGTTTAAAAATTATTGTTGAAAAAATCTGGAAAAGTCGGGTATAAATTGTTTCGGTTTTCAATCGTTTGCTTTTAGCTGTTTATTTATCAAGTTAATATTAACAACTAAATCACAACTTATCCAGAACTTACGCGGACTTATTGATCATTTCTTTGATTAAAAGTATTTTCTGATTCAAAACCGGATTTTGATTAATTTCTTGAGAAATTTTCGCGCAAGCGTGAATGACGGTAGTGTGGTCTCTTTTCCCGAGTTTTTCTCCAATAGAGGGATAAGATGAATTAAGCATCTCCCGAAGCAAATACATTGTAATCTGGCGGGGCTCAACGACTTCTTTTTTCTTGCATTTGGCAATCATTTCGGTCGTGGAAATTTCAAAAAACTCCCCCACGGTTTTTATGACATCATTAGCGCTGATGTTCTTTGTGTTTACCCGCACCACCTCGTTAATGATTTCTTCTAATTTTTGGGCATTGATTTTGTCTTTTTTAACATCTTGGTAAAAAACGACTTTATTCAAAACCCCTTCTAATTCGCGGATGTTCTTTTTAACCCGGCTGGCTATCAATTCCAATATCTTGTCCTCAACCTGCCATTTGTTTTCTAGGGATTTTGTTCGGAGAATGGCCAACCTAGTTTCGTAGTCGGGATAGCTGATGTCGGCGATCATACCGCCTTCAAAACGAGAACGCAGCCTTTCTTCTATGATGGGTATGGCGGCCGGAGCCCTATCCGAAGACATTATTATCTGTTTGTTGTTTTCGTATAAGACATTAAAGGTATGAAAGAACTCTTCTTCGGTTCTTTCTTTGCCGCCGATAAACTGAATGTCGTCAATAATCAAAACATCAATATTGCGGTATCTCTTTTTTATATCCTCCATTTTATTATTGCGAATCCCCCAAAGCATGTCGTTGAGAAATTTTTCCGAACTGACATAGAAAACCTTAACTTGGTTTTTATATAAATTTTTGATCTCGTTGCCAGTCGCTTGAATAAGATGGGTTTTTCCCAGCCCTACTCCGCCATAAATAAAAAGAGGGTTGTATTTTTTACCCACGTCTTTGATTACCGCCGTAACGGCGGCGTAAGCCAATTCGTTTGAAGAGCCAACAATGAAAGATTTTAGGGTATAACGCGGATTAAGATTGGTTTCGGGGTCTATTTTTAATTCAAGAAGCGGTTTCTGTTTTTCGGTTTCAATGGTATTTTCCAAGCCACCCTCTTTTTTTATTTTTGTTGAGTCTGGTTTTGGCTGGCACTCAACAATATACTCAACAACCTTGATGGAATTGTCCATATTTCTCAAAGAACCCAAGATAAGTTTGTGATAGCGATTCTTAACCCATTCTTTGGCAAAATTATTTGGCAAGCCGACTACGACTATGCCATCGTTTTCTTTTTTATTAACAAGACGACTGTTCTTCAGCCAGGTAAGAAAATTAGGCCGGGAAATTTGGATTTCAATTTCTCCCAAGACTCCTTGCCAGAGATCGTTGAGGTTCATATTCGTCATTGATTTCATTTTAAACTAAAGAAACAACAACGCAATATTGCAAAAAAACAACTTTTGTGATTTACTTGTTGAATAGTTGGGGAAAAGTGTTTAAAATCAAATAATATGTCGATTACTTATCAACCAAAAAAGAAAAAAAGAAAGAGAACCCACGGATTCCTGAAAAGAGGAAGGTCGTTTGGAGGAAGGCGAACGATTGAGAGGCGTCGCAAGAAAGGCCGGAAAAAATTAACGGTTTAATTTCTTATGAAAAACCTATTCCACGATCTGCTTTACCAGCCGATTCTTGAAGTTTTAATATTTATCTATAAAAACGTCTCTTTCCATGACTTAGGCATCGCTATTATCTTACTGACTATTTTTGTCAGGTTTTTGCTTTTGCCGTTTTTTTATCATGGGACCAAAGACCAAACTAAAATCCAAAGACTTCAGCCCTTGGTCAAAAAGATTCAACAAGACCACAAAGACGACAGAGAAAAACAAACAAGGGTATTGCTGGACCTTTACAAAGAACACCGTATTAATCCTTTTTCCGGCATCCTGCTTTTAATTATTCAATTGCCGGTGCTGATTGCTCTTTATCAGGTTTTCCTGAATGGCCTTTCCAGCGCTGTTTTTGACAATTACAAATTTTTGAGTTTAATTAACTTAAACCAGAAAAATGCGCTGATTACGATCTTGGCGGTTCTGGCTCAATATTTCCAGGGACGACTAATGATGCCGAAAACAGGAACTGGTCAGGCCGCCGCCGATCGCGCCAGCCAGGCGATGTTATACATAGGACCGGCTATAACTTTTTTATTCTTAAGCAGTCTCCCCTCCGCTCTCGGTCTTTACTGGCTAGTTTCGTCGCTTTTTTCTTTAGGCCAGCAAATTTTTATCAACAAAGCATTGGAAAAACAAAAACAACATGGAACAATTATCGGAGAAAATAAAAAAACTGCTTGAGCTGATAGGGCTAAATAATTTTGAGGTAAATTTTAACGAATCATCAAAAAGATTTTCTATTTTAATTGACGATCAGTTAATTACCGAGGGAATGCCCATGTTTTTAGAAGATTTTGAATATCTGGTTAATTTAATTTCTCAAAAAGAAAACCAGCAAAAAATATGGCTGGATGTTAATAATTATCGCCGGGAGCGCGAACGGCTGATTACTGAATTGGCTAAAGCCGCCGCCCACAAAGCGACTCTTGATAAAAAAGAAATTTCGTTGCCGGCGATGAATGCCTACGAACGCCGCCTGGTCCATTTAGAAATAGTCAATCACCCTGATTTA
This sequence comes from Patescibacteria group bacterium, assembly GCA_038065115.1. Classification (GTDB taxonomy): domain Bacteria; phylum Patescibacteriota; class Minisyncoccia; order UBA6257; family MFKM01; genus MFKM01. The sequence continues at coordinate 36,778 of JBBTRS010000004.1, read as the reverse complement.
AAAACCGAAAGCATCGGCGATGGAAAAGAACGGCGAGTAGTGATCAAGCCAATTTAATTTAGGTTTTCAGTAAACCAAGCTTGTCTGAGAAAATATCCCGCAGGCGCTGAAAGATTGGTTCCCGACGAAGTCGGGATTTCAGCGCCGAGGGAAAAGAAATTCCGACCGCTGGAGTCGGAATATTCTGGTTTTCGAAGACAAGCTTGGTTTGCCCCCCCCACTTTCCGGAAGTCGGCTTTAATTACTAATTTCTAAACCGTAAAGCAGGCTGTCGTAGCGATTGGTAAAAAGAATTTGATTGCCGAGGAGTTTTAAGTTTGAGGCGTCAATGATTTTTCCTTCTATGGTGTTTTCAAAAACCAACTCCGGCGCGGTTAAATTGCCCAGATTGAATTTATAAAGACTATCGTTGGTAAAGGTTGATTTTTGGAGATAATCGTCAGGCCATTTTGTTTTTGGGCTGGCCGGTGTAAAGAGGAAGCAGTAAAGAGAATCTATTTTTAAAACACATTTGTCCGGTAAAGCCATAAACGGAAAGTCGTTGATGGCTTGCCCGGCCCAATTAATCAAACTGCTTTTTTGGTTTTGGAATTTCAGTCCCAAATCATCTTTTAGCCATTTAATCATCAATCCGTTTCCCGGGGGAACGATTTCGTCAAAATTAAGCTTGGAAAGATTAAACCGCCAAGCCGAGCCCATTGCTAAAGAGGAGGGCTTGTCGGTGAAAACCAATTCATCGGGCATCAGCCAGTCTATTTTTAAATCTTTCAAGGCAAAATTTTTAATAATTATTTTAGAGGCTTTTTCTTTTTGCTTCGCGTCGGTGGAAAAGTATTTGGCAACGTCAATAATCGTCAAATTGGTTTGATTGTTTTGGCTGGTTATAACGGCTATCCTCTTCCCTTCCGGCGACCACGCCGCTGATTTAATTTCTAAAGGCAACGGGGTCCACGAGTTGTTGGTTAAATCAAAAATACTGAATTGCGGTTGGGCTTGATTGCCGAATGCGACGATTATTTTTCGGCTGTCGGGCGAAGACAGAATAAAATTAAGGTCTCCGATTTGCTGTTCCGATAGGAGGGTGTCTTGGCCGTCGGGATTAATTTCGGCGATTTTTCCAGCTTCGGTGACATAAAAAATTTCTTGAGTACTGGAAGCAATCCAGTAATCAAAAACTGATTCCTTGGAAATAATTTTTAATTGGCCGGTTGTAGTCGCGACCGGCTCCCCGTTTATTTCTTCAACTGCTTGCTCCGGTGATTTTGTTTCTGGGCTGGCAGTTTTCGGGGCGGTTGCTCGGCCGACAATGTAATAAATTAGCCAGGCCAATGCCAAAATTCCAACAATCCCGATAATAAAAATTAAGATTTTACGCATAAAGTTGGTTAATTTGATCATCTCTTTATTTAGAGCGCAGGCTGAAACTGGGGCAAAGCCCGCATTTGATTATTTTGCAGCGGCAATGGTTCTAATCGTATTCGTTCTATGCCTTCTATGTCTGGCGGCAATCGTTCTGGTAGTCGCTGCGGTAACGAGGGCGCTATTGATGACGGAGTTGGCGGCGGTGGCGTTAGCGGTGACGGTGGTGTTGCTGGAGAAATGACGGTATCGGCGGCACCAAGAGTGCTGGTGCTGTTTATTTCTATTAATTTAATATCCGGATCTTTCAGGTTCACCAATTTCGGGTCAATAGTGCGAAGAATCAAATAAGCGCCTAGAAGTAAAGCCACGCCCCAAAGGGCTTGAGTGATGCGGTCGCGGGCATCGCTTTGCTGGGTCGTGTTGCCGGCGGAAACCGTATATTGAATCGCCCCATAGATAATCATCCCAAACGCCAGCATTCCGGCCAGCATTAAAGCGAATTGATAAAGTCGGGCGATATAAGCGGCCGGGCTTTGAGCGGCTTTTTCCGGAGAGGCCGGGCAGTTCGCTCCGGGAAAATCGGGGCAAGGGAACTGTATTTGTAATTTTAACGGGCTAGCGGCTTCCGCTGGAATAGAAAATAGCCAGCCCGTGGCTGGTCCGCCGAAGGCGGAAAAATAGCCAGCCCGTGGCTGGTCCGCCGAAGGCGGAAAAATAGAAAATAGAACCAAAGACGCAAAAATAATTATTAATTTATTTTTATTATTGAACATTTAAATTAATCTCTTTAGAGCCGAACTCCAAATCGTTTTTTAGATTTTGAGCCATCACTTTAACATTAAGATTTTGGTTTAAGGGAATCGGCGGAGCGATTTCCAGCTCCAAAAGATTAGTCCCTTCAAGGGCTTGGTTGTTGACCGACCATTTAAAAATTAACTCTTCCGGATTTGCTATGTTGAAAAAATAAGGAACGGCCTGAAGCAATGTCTTGCCCAAGGCGATAAAAGTATCGGCTGGCGAAGGAGTTTTGATAATAATTTTGGGATTAACAATAGGGATATCGATATTGCCGCTAATTTCTGGTTCGGCCATAATAACTGCCCGGACAAAATGAGAATGAGTGGCTCCCTTGTTCGCAAGAAAACTCGTTTCTTTTAGTCCAATGCCCTGAGTCAACAATTTCCCGTCAAGATACCAGCGGATATTGATTTTTGATAAATCTCGAAGCTTCTTTTCTCTTATCACTTCCAAGCCCAGGTTAATATTTGTCCCCGGCGAAGGCAGTCTTTTCCCTGTGTATTCAGCCGGCGCGAAACTTTGAGCCTGCCAAGTAATTAAAGCTTGCGATTGAGCGGCGGCCGACGAAGAAGCAGAAAATAAGAGGTAGAAAGCAAAAGCAATAAAAAACTTCTTTTTAAATTTTAAATTGTCTTTTTCCATCCCGTTTTTTTGAACTTTAAATTTACTTAATTTTTCCCCGTAGCGGTTTCTGTTTTACCGCCAACAACTGCCGCTATTTGAGTTATTTTGGGGTGATTGGCTAGATAAATAGTAGCCATCAGCGAAGCCGTTTTGCCAAAAGGAATGTCAAGTCCGACAAAATTTGCCACCGTATCTAAAGCGCTGCCGCTTAAAAACCACAATCCCCTCAACCCTTTCATTATAAGCCAAAATTGAATGATTAACCAAACAGAGAAAGCCACAAACCATTTTATGACTAAAAGAATTTGTCCGATTACCGGCACTGCGATTAATAAAGTAGCGATTAATTCAAAAATATCGGCGCTGCCGGTAATCATCGTCATCAGGATTGTCTCCACTAAAGAAATTCTTGGCCCCTGTTCTCCCATAATTTATTTAATACTCAATTGCTTGGTTGCTATCAAGCTTCCTTTCTCCTCTCCAGGAGTTGCTCCGGGTTGGTGGTAATCATTTGGTCTTCGGCGTAAGAAGCAACCACTTTAAGAGCAGCGTGTTTTAATCCCGCGAAAAATAGCCCCTCTCCCACCGCCGCTTCCAAGAGAAAGGTTTTTTCCACATCGGTTAAGCTAAAAGTTTTAGCGACTAAATCAATGGTGGCCGGCGCTTGTTTTAAAAGAAATTGGAGCGAGGAGTTGTTGATAATCGGTCGGCCGTAAGGAGAACTTAAAAAGTCTTCAACATCTTGAGTGATTGTTGTTACTCCCAAATAATATTTTCTCGCTCGTTTGGCCAAGCCGAAAAGAAAAGAAGCGCTGTCCGGGTATTTCATCATTAACCAAGCCTCGTCAATAACCACGATTCTTTTTTTAAGTTCGGCCCTGATAAGATTCCAGATGAAATTAAGAATAATATACATCGCGATGGGCCGCAGTTCGTCTTCCAAGTCGCGGATGGAAAAAACCACCAAACGATTTTTGATGTTGACATTGGTTGGTTGGTTGGTAAAACCGGCGTAAGAACCGCGGGTGAATTTTTCCAAACGTTTTGCCAGGTCGGCTCCTCCCTCGGTGTTTTCAAGAATAGTTTGGTAGTCTTCCAGTAAAGGCGGCTGGGCTTGGGAAAAATCTTTTTCCGGAACGATGTCTCGTGAAGCGTAAGTTTCCAAAACGGTCTTGTCCAAGATAGCGTCTTCCGCGGGAGTTATTTCGCCGAGCATTAACTTGATTAAACCAACTACGTTAAGAATGTGTGATTTAAAAACTTCGGCCGGTTCTTCATCGGGAGGAATAATGGGTATATCAAAAGGATTGATATGGCTTGTTGAAGTTAACGAGATTTTAAAATAACTGCCGCCGATGGTTTCGCATAAATTTTGATATTCGTTTTCCGGGTCAATAACGACAATATCCGTTCCCATCATTATTGATCGGAGAATTTCCAGCTTCGCGAAAAATGATTTTCCGCTGCCCGCTTTCGCGAAAACGCAGAAATTGGCGTTTTCCAGCGAGAATCGGTCAAAGATCACTAAGCTGTTATTGCTAAGATTAACGCCGTAAAGAATGCCCTCGTCTGAAGTCAGGTCGGCTGAAATAAATGGAAATATTGAAGAAGCCGGTCCGGAATTCAGCGGAGTGCGAATGGCCAATTTATCCGTTACCAAAGGCAAGACCGAAGAAAAGGCTTCAAGTTGCTGAAAAAGAGCCGGTTTGACATAAACCAATTTGCTTTCCATGAGGGAGACGATTAAATTTTCCAGACGGGCTAAGTCTTTAAGGTCGTTTCCGTAAATGGTAATGTAGATTCCGACCTCAAAAAGCTTTTCTTGGGCTTGTTGGAGAGAGTCCCGAAGATTTTCCACATCCTGATAGGCTGTTTCCAGCATCGGATCGCGGACCAATCCTTTTTCTTCGCGCTCCATTATTTGAGCTTGGACTTGAGCTGTTTTTCTTCGGAGATTTCGCAAAGCCAAAGCCGTGTCAATGGGGTGAATATGAACAGCGATATCAATAATTTCCGCTAGATTGATAATTGGCGAAAACCAGCCGCTGGAAACATAACGAGGATAGGTAAACAGAAAGAACGTTTTAATGTATTTTTCGCCGAATTTGAGATAACCGGCATTAACTTCCAATCCGGCCGGCGCGATGACATCTTGAATGTCTCGGCCGGAAGCGGCATACCCTTTGGTGATTTCAATTTTTTTCATAATTTTATAAATTTTCTTCAGCAATGGCCAGGTTTTGTTTTTCTGTCAGTTGGGGATTGTAAAGGTTGTAGATAAGTTCAATAGATTCCTCGGTATTAAGCGGAACCGCTCGGAGGCCGATTTGCTGAAGACCCGTAATTGTCTGGTCTACTCTTTGACTAAGTTGCTGGAGATTTTGTTGAATATTCTCTGATTGAGAAGGCTGATCTTTGGAAGCCGCCACCTCCCCTTTTTTAATAAAGCCCAATATTCCTTTCGCGGTTTTTGGCAAGTAAACCGGATCGTAAGGCACGATGACGAAAAAAGTTTTATCCATTATGGCGTTGTTGGCCACGAAAGACTTTATGAATTCCAGATACTCGGCAATTTGGGTTTTCAGAAGTTCATTGGTTTCCTGGCCGTGGCGTTCTTGGATTTTTTGGAGATAAGTTTCAATATTTAACCGGCGGGAATGAATGAAAATTTGGATTGAAAAATTCAAAGAGTTTAAAAGGTTTTGATAAGCGTAAGTCATTAAATCCTGCTCGGTTTCCGATTTTAAATCAAAATTAACTCCGTTGACCATCAATAATTGGCGCAAGGAGCCGTTTTTTAGAAAAATCACTCCTTCTCGGACTTCTTGGATTTCAACGAATTGTTGAGTTGATTGGGATTTCATAAAACTAATTACCAATAATTAAAAACGAATAACCACTAATCACTAATTATTTTAATAATAAAAGGTTTCCGGTCGTTTGTATAGATAGAACGTTTAATATCTAATTCGGGGGTTCCGAAGTTTACCAAATATCCAATTTCATAAATACTCACTCCTAGATAAGCGCGTTGTTGGTTGATGTCTTGACGGATAGTAATATTACTTGCTTTAATCTCTAAAATTATTTTATTTGCTATTACAAAATCGGGCACATAAACACCTAAAGGTTTGCCGCTATCCAGAGAATAAATTGTAATACGTTTTTGTTGTTCAAAATTCAGGTTCCGTTTAATAAATTCTTCAGCTAATGCTTTCTGATAATTCGTGATTCGTGTTAATTCTTTATGCATTAGCGAGAATTCGTTATCTATAGTCCACTCTTCTCGCCATTTGCCTTTCGCCGGTGGGTTTTCGGAAAATTTGATAGTGTTCTTGGATACTCCGATTGGTCGGTTTTTCGCCGGGCAAAGGCAAACGGCTGGTTGTGATTTTTTGCCCCAGGGATTTTATTTTTTGCTGAAAACTTAATTCTTTCTTGATTTCTTCAATTTGTTTTTCTTCCTCCGGTAAAATTATTTCCATTTTTTCGGCTTCTCTTCGCCAGAGAAAAATTCGCGGTCGCCAGTAATAAAAAAAGGCGGAAAAAAGAATTTTGGTTAAAGATTGGCCGTTTATCTCCACCAGAGCCAAAGCGGCCGCGAAGCCAATCAGGAAAACACTGGCAACGAACCAAAGCCATAATTCAAAAATGAAAAAAAGAAAAAAGCTTAAGCCGCAAGCCGCGGCGATATAAAAGAATTGCTGGAGAGTCAGGGAGCCGACAATTTTTTCTTTGACTTCGTAATATTGAGGTACTTGGAATTGCATTATGAATTGGGCTTGCTGTTCTTTAAATTGATAACATTCCCTTCCAACTTCACTTCATTTTCTTTTGTTATCTTGGAAGGGCTGGGGTTAGCGATACCTGGTTCCTCGGGTTTAGTTGGCTTTGGTTTGATCATCTCTTCAATTTTTAGCGGTTTCAATTCCGGCGGTTTTATTATTGGCGCCGGCGTTTCTGGTTTTAACGCCGTAATTTCTCTTGGCAATTTTATTTCCGGCTTGCTTGGCGTCGCGCTGGAAAGCGAGCTTGAAGGCTCACTTTGAATTTTGCCGAAAGGAGAAGACGCCTCCGCTTCCCGATAATGGACTATCCTCTGTTTGGGGATTTCAGTTCTGGCGATAATCGGTTCTTTTTTCTCTTCTGGTTTTTGACCGAATGTCTCTAGTTTGATTTTGATTGGCGATTCCGGCATTTTTGATTTTTCTGGCCTGCCCATTTCGCCGAAGTTTCGGTAAAGCGGATTGGCAGGTATGGCTTTTTTGAACCAACCGGAAGCCGGAGACGATGAAATTCGCGATTTTTCCCCGACGGGCCTAGGTTCGGTTTCTTGGTGAAGAACAAACGGTTTTTCGTTGGAAATAGGAACGGTTGGAATAGGCGGCTCCGGAGCGACTGGAATAGCCGGAGCGGCTGGGACGGTTGGAATGGCTGGAATTGTCGGCGCGGTTGGGAATGGAGCCGGTTTTAATTCAATCACCTTCTTGATTTCCGCGGGTGTTGGTTTTGTCGCCGGCGTTTCGGCTTTTTTAATTTCTTCTGCTTTTATTTCAAGTTTTATTTCCGGTTCGGTCGGCGATTTTATTTCCGGCCTCTCGCTGGCTGGACTATAAATTTTTTCCAAATCTGTTCTAATCGGCGCGAAAATTTTACGGTTGATTTCATGGCTGATGGAATTGGCGATTTGAGAATTTAAATTAAGGGATTCCTGAATTTCCCGAGCTAAATCTTCAGAATGAAGAAAACCAAAAATGACGTCGCCGACTATCGTCGCCATCATAGAAATTTTTTCCTCAGTCAAATGATTAAGAGCGCCAATCTGCCAAACAATATCGCTATTAGATTCGGAAGATAAGGCTTCTTTGAGATTATCCGGCAGGGTATCCCATCTGTCTAAAACTTGTTGTCTTGGAATTTTAAGCATATTTTATGTTGCGGCGGGCGGTTCAAATTCGCCTATGCCAATTGCTCGATTTGTTAATGTTTTGGAAAGGGCTTTATAGAGCTTCGGATTTTCGCGTTTAAGATATTTTTCGGCAACGTCATCCAATGATATTTTATAATCGCCAGTTTTCGGATCTTTTTCTATTATTTTTATGGTTTCAAATTTAGCTGGCTTGGCCGGTTTTATTATCCCGCCTTCTTTGTCTTTTTCTTCCGGTTCTGCCGGAGAAACTTCAATTTCGATTTCCCGAGGGAGCGTGCTTCTTAGTTGCTTTTCGAATTTATCAAAATCTTCGCCGGCAAATTTAGGTATCAATTTAGAAAGAGCGCCGGGGTTGGTTTTTATGATAGCGGCCATTCTGTAAACACCATCCTCGTCTTTAAGAAGCGCAGATTTTCTAAGGTTTTCAAAATCCTTGAGAGAATATTTTTTCCCAAAGAATTCTTTTGCTTCTCTTTCTTTTGCTTCCGGAGTTTTCGCTTCAACCATTGCTCTGTTTCGACCAGCTGATTTTTCAAAATCATCGTAAACATTTTTGGCGCCTAATCTCGCGAAATTAGCTTCAGTTGCTTTGTTCCCTATAAGGTTGTTGAGGTCTTTTTCTTCCATCAAGCCCATTGTTTTATTTTTCATTAATCTCTTAACAACCGCCACTCGTTCTTCCCAGTTTAGGGTGGAAATGGCCAAGGCCGCGCTTCTGTCGGAGGCGAAGCGTTTATTTATTCGTTCCTCGGCTTGCTTGGTCATTCTCGTGCCCTGCTCTACGCCTACATTGCTAAGCATAGTACCCAATCGTCTAAAGCCGGGCGTTTTTTGCATTCCTTCAACGAGTTTTTGCCCTCTGGCGGTTCTAAGCGGCAAACTCGCCGCTCCCGCGGCTCCTCTTCCCATCGCCCCTCTCGCCCATTTGCCAAACGCATTAACTCCATTTACAACAGCGCTTGCCCCCATAGTTTTCATTGAATTCGCTGCTGCCAACCCACCAAGCAAGAAGCCGATCACTAGAAACATTCTTCCTATTTGAATTAAAGGTTGGGCTATCATTAGATTTGCGAACGTCATTTCGTTCCTGGTACCAATTCCTTTGGCAACGGTTGTTAGTTGCTCTATTGTTTCGCCGTAATTAGTTGCCATAGAAACCGCAAGATAAAGAAAAAAAGAAGCTATCGGTCCAAAAAATGCCCATTCAGTAAAATTACTGACCCATTGACTCCAAAGTTTTTTTGTTGCCGGCAAAATAGTAGAAAGACAAGCTAGGGGTATTAATACCAGAAGAATACCCAATGCGATGACCCTGACCAAAAACATCGCCGCTAGAGCGAATAAAGAAAAAGCGCCGATAAGTGTAAAAGCGATAACAAAGATATTGCTGGCGATTCCTGTGAATATCGACCCTCCTGCTTGGAAAAGATTTATTTCTCCTCCTTCTTTTACCTGAAGGAGATTTTGAATCTTGAAAGATTCCGATAGAGCGGTGGCTAGCCCTCCTGGATCGCCACTCGTAATATTTTTAATGAAGAAATTCGTCAGCATATTGGAAAAATCAATAAAAATACCGGCAAAAACGAGACTGAAATTTACCAAAAGAGCTACGGCGATTAATTTTCCTAGGGCGCTTTTGGCTCCGTATTGTTGCATTCGGAGAATAGTGGCAATGGCGATGATAATAATGAATAAAACAAAACCGAGATTAGCCAAGTCTCTAGTTATTTGCCAGCCGGTATTGATCATCGGATTATTCAGGATGTCAAAATTAAGCAATATACTGAAATTAGCCAGTCCGCCGGCTATGGTATAAAGGGTACTGCCTATAGAACCAAAAACTTGGTTAATGAATCCAAAAATCATACTAAGGGCGCTATCGCCGATTCCGTTAATTCGCGTACCAGGAGAATCAATATTGGGCTGGGTAGTTGTGCCTGTCTCTTGTGCTAAAGATTTACTACTTATAAGTAAAATCGAAACCGAAACGATAATTAAACCAAGAATCGCCAATAATTTTTGTTTTTTGTTCATTTAGGGTGTTTGGGTGGCGAGACAGAGCGTCAAACGGGACTGGGTTAACGACAGCTCGCTTTGTTTAGTTCGGGATTCTTCTTGAGAAGTATTCTTAGTCGTTTCCGAATCGGAAATTTCCGCAATCAACGACTGATTTTTGATTATAAAAGCGTCGTGATTTTGAGTTAAGAGAGCCATTTCCCGGTCTCGGAAATCAGCGGAAATATTAACAGCTTCGGTGATGCCGGCCTGGGTTTCGTTGACAATGGCTTGGTAATTGGCAACTTCGTCGGTTAAGCGGGTAACCTCGTTTTGGGCATTGGCAATATCGCTGTCAGAAACCAACGGTTGGCAACTACGAGTTTTGAGTTCGTTTAAAGCCGTTAATATTTGTTGCGATGAAGACAAACTCGATTGTTTATTAGCCAAAATTGCATTGAAATAAGCAATCCATGTTTGATAATCATTTTTTATAAAGTCTCGTTCTTGTCTTTTAAGCGAAAGAGCCGGGTCATAACCCCCGTAAGGGTCGTAATCGCCGTAGCCCGCCGATTTAGGCGCCGTGCTTTTTTTCATTAACCCCACGCCTTCTTTGATAACGCGGTTGACGACGGCGTTGGTCAAAGCCGCTGTCCATGACTGAACGCTCATCGCCCAATCAATATCCGCGGCCGCGGCTCTGTTGGTGAGGTGGCCGACCACCGGAGCCGGGGTGATAATTTTATATTCAAGACACTTTTCGGTTTTCGGGTCGTTTGGGTCGGTTCGGCCGGTTCTCACGCATTCTTTAACCGGCAAATATCCCTGACCCGACATCGCTTCTTTTTCAGCGGCTTCTTTCCGTTGAGCTCCCTTGGTCATTGCTTCGTTCATTGTCATATAAAGAGCTCCGTAGTAATTATTTTCCGGCCGCCAGCTGGCTTCGTAGGCTATCCAGCTGCCGTTTCTAAAATCGTCGTAAAAATCATTGATATTGGCGACGATGTCATCAAGCGTACAGGCGATTCTGTTTTTGAAACTGGGAACCGGCAGAAGAGATAATCTAAGCTGAAAGCTGAAAGGCTGACAGAGTTCGCCCAAGCCGATTTCGTTGACAATTTCGCCTACACCCACATTAAAAGCATCGCTTAAGAAGGTGTCCCAATTGGTAATGTATCTTGGCTGGCCGCCGTTTTGAACCCAGGTGATGGTTTCATCAACAATCCAATCCATGATTGTTTTCAGCACGGCATCCCGAATGCATTTCTTGGAAAGACTTACGGCCTCTACGCTTTGTTGATTGTCAGTTTCTTTTGTGTTGGCGCTTTGAACGGCTTGTTCTACGCCCTTGGCTCTAACAGGAACTTCGTTGCCCGCGGCTTTATCCATTCCAATTAATTTTCCCACATCACCTGTTTGAATCCCAAGCCAACTAGTCAGAGTCGTTAACAAGCCTTCAGCTTTCATTTGCAGTTTTGCTTGTAAAAGACAAGCAGCCCCTTTGGCCAAGGCCTGTCCGGCGGCTTCTCCTGGCGTGCTCGGTCCTGCTTGCGCCGCCGCTTTCGGCGTGAAAACATTACCCAAACCGCTCAAAACAAGCGAAGCGATGATTGCAACCAGAATTGTTTTTTTTAAAAGTAAAGATTTCATTTAGGAGCTGATTTCTTTTAATTTCTCCGTTAACGTATTTTTAATCTTCCCGATATCATCAATCAGGGCGTCAATCGTTTCCAGGGCCAAATATCCCTTAATCGGGTCAACTGGATAATTAGCCATTGCCTTGTAAATAATTTCCGCGTTTTTGGCATGAATAATCAGCGCCTTGTGAATACCAACCCAATCGGCAGGCGCGGCAACTTTTAGGAAATCAGCGGCTAAGTTTTTGTAAATATTCGCCAAGCGGCTGGCGGAAGAAGGATCTATTTTTTGATAAACATCAACTATTACTTGAAGATGGTTTTTGTTAAAACTTCCGAAGTTTTTTTGGTTAATTTCCGCAATGGTTTCAAGATATCGGGTTTTGGTTTCTTTGGTAATATCCGGGGAAATTTTTATATCAGAATCGTAAATAGTGGATATCAATTTAAAATCCGCCAAGCTTTCGTTAATAACGCTATTCGCTAATTTCTCGGATATTGAATTTATGTCAGCCGGCAAATCATCTTTTTCTTTATTTGCGAGGTTGTTGGCTCGAATCTCTTCAAAAAGATTTTGGCCGAGAGTTTTTGTGAGATTATTTTTGACGTCAAAATTATAAGAATTATTAGTTTCCGGAACCAAAGAAGATAATTTGATGTTTGATGGATTTTTTTCGGAAACAAGAGACCGCTCCCGCGGTTTGTTAACAAAATAAGCGCCGACTAAAAACAAAATCACCGCCAAAACTATAAGCCCTGATTTTAGGGATTTCATTGATTTTATTATAACAAATTCTATGATATTTATGATAATATTATATCATAAATAATCGCAGACATACTTAAAATATTTTTTATTAGGGCTTGTTGTCTTATAGTGTAAATTTTTATGCATAAATACTTAAAAGTATTAACCAGCATCGCAGTTATTTTTTTTATAAGCGAATCAGTTTCTGCCGATTTTCAATTTATACGCGACCTCAAGAAAGGCGACTTCTCTTCGGATGTCAAAGCTTTGCAGCAAGTGTTAAATTATGACCCGGAAACCCAAGTTGCTCTCGAAGGACCGGGCTCCCCGGGAAATGAGACGCTATTTTTCGGAACTCTTACCAAAAATGCCGTTATCCGATTTCAAGACAAGTATAAGTCCGAGATGCTTATTCCGATCGGCTTAAAAAGCGGAACAGGGTTTGTGGGGGTGATGACCAGAAAGAAACTCAACGAAGTTGTTGCCAAAACGACCATTCCGGAGCAACTCTTACTGCCTGAGCCACAGAAGGAAAGCGCCGTCATTCCGCCGTCCGAACCCCCAATAATAAAATCTCTTTCAGAGGATAACGTGATTCCCGGGCAGGTTTTTGAGATTTACGGATCTGGCCTTTCTCGGGGGAGCAGCGTTTATATAAGCGATGTAGACGACTTTAAAATCAGCAATGTTGAATATGCGAATAACGGATTGCTTAAAGTGACTGTTCCGGGCAAGGATAGTATAAATATGGGCATCCATCTTATTTACATCCAGAACGCAAACGGAGACACAAGGTGGTGGTCTCCCGTGTTTATTATGGTGACGGAAAACAAGATTGATGATAATAGCAAAGATGAGGTGAAAAACGCTTTCAAAGCGATGAAAGAGCAAAATAAATCGGATAATAACCGATTTCAAAAAGAGTCCGCAGTTCCTACGAGCAGAAATGAAGATAAAATTAAAAGCCTTACAAGTTTTTTTATTAAGATTGAAAATATGATCAAGGGTTTATTTTATTCCAAGGTTTTAGCTCAAACAGGCGGGATGCATGACTATTTTGGCGGAAGCATCAACAGCGTTGCTTACTGTACGTGCTATTATAATTTTGGCATTTTATTAAAAATAAAAGATTTCTCAAGGAACGGTCAGGAAATAAAAACAGCATACAGGCCGTTTATGTCTACCCTTCGCGCAAATTACAATATCTGGTACGCCGGACCGAATGTTGTTGGGGGCTATACGATGATGAGTTTTCAGTGCCAAAACACTTCCGGCTATTACTGCGCCAACTCCAGCGAGGGCAGTGTTGATAGCATTATTGACTTCATACGAGGAATAGGATCTTCCCTAAGCAGATAACTTTTTCGCCATCGCCACCGGATTTTCTGTTTTCGTTAAAACTTCAGTGGACAGGCACGCTAGCAAAGCCGACAAACTGCCTGTAATTTTTATATTAAAAAATTACAATAGAGCTTAACTGGACTGATAAGTTTTTTATTTGCTCAATTGTTAAATTTTGCGGCCGATCAGTTGGACTGATTTTTAGCGTTTCTAGGATTTTAATAATTTCTTCTTTTGTTCCGACTTTGTCGATAATCCTCGATGAAATCGGGATTTTTTGGTTTTTAATGCTTGACGCTTGATACTTGACGCCTGACGCTAAATTATTAAGAATGGTCTTTCTTGGTTGCTTAAAAATAATTTTAATTAATTTATAGTAGTTTTCGCTAGTGGCTAGTGGCTGATTGCTAATTACTAATTTTATTATCGCCGAATCTACTTTTGGTTGGGGTTGAAAATCGGTTTTAGGAATATAATCAATAATTTTCGGTTCGGCCCAAAATTGAACGCTAGCGGCTAATAAATTCATTCTTGGCGGTTCGGCGCAAACTCTTTCCGCCACTTCTTTTTGAACGGTCAAGACGATAAGCGAGGGTTTTTTTTCTAATTCTCCCAATATCCGCAGAAGATAGCCTGTTATGTAAAAAGGAATGTTGCCGACAATCTTGAAACTTAAATCATGAAACTTGGAACATAAATCAGGCAAGATTTTTAAAGCATCGCCTTGAATAATTTCAATATTTTCATTTTCGGTAAATTCTGCTTTCAGCAATTTAACTAAATCACCATCTTTTTCTATTGTGATTATTTTTGATTTTTCCGGTCTGCCGGCAGGCGCGGAATTCTTGGTTTTTAATTTCTCGGCCATTGGTCGAGTAAGTTCCCCGTGTCCCGGGCCGATTTCAATAACGGTATCCCCCGGCTTTAAATCCAGCGTCTCAATAATTTCTTGAAGCTTGATTTTGTTGGTTAAAAAATGTTGTCCCAGTCTTTTCATTTATTTACGCAATTTTTTAACATATTGATTGAATTGGGCGCCTCGGTCAAATTCGTTCTCAAAAAGATTGAAGCTGGCCGCTCCCGGAGAAAGCAATACCAAGTCCCCCGTTTGCGAAAGATCGTAGGCTTTTTTAACCGCTTCTTCCATATTCTCGGCTTCCGAAAATTCTTTTTTGAGATGTTTTTTTAGTTTCTCGGTCGCGCTGCCGGGCAGAAGAACCAGTCTTTTCACTTTTTTGTTTATTTCTTGAGCCATTTTTTCATAGTTAAGATTTTTGTCTTGGCCCCCGGCAATTAAAATAATCGGTTGCCGGTATTTTCGGGTTACAAATTGAAGAGCGACTAAAACTGCGGTCGGGTTGGTGGCGGTGGTGTCGTTGATAAAAATCCTATTTTGAAATTTTCGGATTATTTCCTGACGGCCAGCCAAACCGCGAAAATTTTTTAAAACTCTCGCAATCTCTTTTTGGGGCGCTTCTAAAATTCTTGCCGCTTCGGTGGCCAAAGCGATATTAATTTCCAAAGGCGACAAATTTGTTGTTTTAAGAAGATGTTTTTTAGCCTTGGTTTTTTTTGTTAATTTAACTAAAAATTTATCATTGTCGTTGATAATTAAATAGTCGGTCGGTTTTTGGTGTAAAAAAATATTGGTTTTGGCTTGGGCGTATTCGCGGAAAGAAGCATAGCGGTTGAGATGGTCTGGAAAAATATTGGTGATAATGGCAATCTGCGGGCTCTTTTTTATCAAAGCCAGATCCTCTAATTGAAAACTGGAAAGCTCGGCCACGACAACATCTTGAGGTTTGACCTTGGGGAGTTTGTCTAAAAAAGATTCTCCGATATTGCCTGCCAGCCAAACCCGCGGGTATTTTTTTTTCAAAAGTTTTGCCAATAGGGTTGCGGTTGTTGATTTGCCTTTGGTTCCGGTAATGCCAACGATTAAAGCCGGCGCTTGATTAAAAAAGATAATCGTGTCGGTGACAACCGGTATGCCTTGGCTTTGAGCTTTTTTCAAAAAATGGTTATTCCAGGGAATAGCCGGATTTTTGACAATTAAGTCGCTGGCTAAAAAATCAGCCAAGCGATGCTTGCCGAGGACATATTTAATGTCGGGAAATGAAGAGAGTTTAGCCAAAGAAGCAGATAGCGCTTTTTTGCTTTTTAAGTCGGTTACCGTTACCTTGGCTCCTTGACGGCTAAAAAACCTGGCGCTGCCTACTCCTCCGCCATTCAAACCTAGTCCGAAAACAAGGACTCTTTGAGGCTTGCCTGCTAGATGGGCAGGTAACGAGGAGGCGGTCTTGTTTTCTTGCCGGGCTTTGCTATAATACTTTCTATCGTTACTCATCATAAGATTTTAACCTCTTTGGGCAGATTTTTGAAGCAAACCGTCTCTTGGTCGGTTCTTTTGGTTTTTTTGAGCATTTTAACGGTTAATTTTGCTATTCGCTTGGTAAAAGCCGATCAGAAACCGGCTTTGATTTCCGGCGGTATTATCGGCGGTCCGGAAAGTCAATCCGAATCTGTCCTGGCCGGTTCTTTTAATAATTTAGCCACCGACAGCAACTCTGTTTTTGCCGGATTTGCCGGATTTGTTTTACTGGACAGTTCGGTTATTTCTGACCCGGCTAATCCTTTAAATACTGTTTTACCGACTCGTGAGGGGTTAATGATTTACCAAATTCAACCGGGAGACACCATTTCTAAAGTTGCGGTTAAATTTGATATTTCCACCGATGCCATTTTCTGGACAAATCCCGGCCTGCGATCGTCTTTTATTAAACCGGGCCAGGAAATAGTTATTTTGCCGGTTGAAGGGGTGTTGCATGAAATTAAAGAGGGCGATACCTTGGATTCTATTGCTGGTTTATATGGAGTCAGTTCCGAGGAAATTAAAAAATTCAATACCAGTTTTCAAGAACTTCTTCAGAATCAAGGCAATCGACTGATTATCCCCCACGGCCGACCTTTGCGAAAAACAAATTATGTCAGTCGTTGGCCCGACGACTTCTTGGACTTAGGTAATTATTTTGCTATTCCCACAACCGGTTGGAATTGGGGCCGGCTTCACGATTATAACGCTATTGACGTCGCTAATCAGTGCGGGACATCGGTTTACGCCGCGGCCGAAGGTTTAGTTATAGAAGCAGGCAATATTGGCTGGAATAATGGCTATGGAGGCTATATTAAAATAGAACATCCCAATAAAACTTATACCGCTTACGCTCATTTAAACAAAATCTTGGTGGATGAAGGCAAGTATGTTTCGCAAGGCGCTAAGATTGGCTTGATGGGCAATACTGGCAACACTCACGGCCCAACCGGTTGCCATTTACATTTTGAAGTTCGCGGCGCCAAAAATCCTTTCGCTAAATTCTAATTACTAATTACTTTCCCTTGTTCGGTATTGATAGGCCTCCGCTAAATGATCGGAGGTTATTTTTTTTGAGGTTTCAAAGTCGGCGATTGTTTGAGCGATTTTTAAAATACGGTAATAACTGCGACCGGAAAGAAAAGTTTTCTCCAAAACATTTTTTAAAAAATCTTCCGCCGAATTGTCAAAATCAATCACGGCCTCCACTTGCTTGGAGGTCATTTCGCTGTTGGTGTGGATTTTGGGTTTAAAATCGGCGAAGCGTCGGGCTTGAATTTCTCTGGCCGAAGCGATTTTTGATTTTAGTGTTTGATTGGCGCTGTTGGCAACACTCGTTTGCTGGTTAGGCGCGGCTTTCTTGTTTCTTAATTCGCTGATTTCTACCCGCGGCACTTCAATTTGGATGTCAATGCGGTCAAGCAAAGGACCGGAAATCTTCTTTTGGTAGCGGAAAACTTCGTAAGCGCCGCAACGGCATTCTTTTTGCGGGTCGCCGAAATAACCACAGGGGCAAGGATTCATCGCGGCGACTAAAGTGAAATTGGCCGGAAAAGTAAGATTTTTTTTGGCCCGGCTGATATTGATAATGCCGTTTTCCAGTGGCTGACGCAGAGCTTCCAGGAGGTCGCGGTGAAATTCCGGAAATTCATCCAAAAAAAGAATGCCCCGGTGAGCTAAACTGATTTCTCCGGGTTTGGGATAAGAGCCGCCGCCGATTAAAGCGATCAAAGAAGAACTGTGGTGCGGCGAACGAAACGGACGATAGTTGATAAAAAAATTTTTCTTCAGCAAACCCGCGGCGCTGTAAACTTGATTAATTTCGGTGGCTTCGGCAAGAACTAAAGACGGCAAAAGAGAGATTAAGGCCTGGGCCATCATAGTTTTTCCGGTGCCGGGAGGCCCGATCATCAGAATATTATGACCGCCAGCCGCCGCCAAAGCCAAAGCCCGTTTGGCGTTTTCCTGGCCTTTGATGTCATCAAAATTTACCAATGAAAATTGGTTATCGGGGGCAAAAACGGTTGTTGGTTGGGTTGGAATAACTGTTTGATTTTCCAGATGAGCGATTAAGGCTTTAAGATTTGATACGGGAATAACTGAAATTCCATTGATTATTGCCGCTTCTTCGGCGTTGGCTTCGGGCACGAAAAGATATTTAAAGCCTAATTTTTTCGCGAGTTGGGCGATATTCAGTCCGCCGTTGACGCTTCGGAGACTGCCGTCAAGAGAAAGTTCGCCGACAAAGATTTTATCCCGGGTTTCAAATTCCTTGATTTGGTCGCTGGCCAGCAGATAGGCCAAAGCGATAGCTAGGTCAAACTGGGAACCGATTTTTTTGATGTCCGCCGGCGCCAGGTTGACGGTAATGCGTCGGTTTTCTTTGGTCGGCGGTTTAATGCCGCTGTTTTTCAAAGCCGAATTAACCCGCTCTTTGGCTTCGGACACGGATTTATCCGCCAGACCGACGATATTGAAAGCATGGAGACCGACATTAATGTCGGTCTCTACTTCAATTAGCTCCGCGTTAATACCGTCAAGTTCAGCTGAAAATATTCTAGCCGGACCCTTCATTTCTTTAACAATTTTTTACATTTTTGGCAAAGTCGGGAATCAGGCAAGATTCTTAAAATAATTCGGGACATTTTTTTTCCGCATTGTTCGCAAAAACCGTATTTTTCTTGTTCCATTTTCCGCAAAGCCGAATTGATATTTTCCAGCCTGTTTTTTAAAACTTGTTGAAGACCCAGATTGGCGCCGAAAGCCTCAATTTCGTCGGTTTTTTCGCTTTCGTCCATGTCGTCGCCGAACTGCGGAGGCGTGTTTAAAGAATTGATTTCTACCTCAAGCGCTTTTTTTTCTTTTTCCAGTTTATTTTTTATTGTTTTTAGGGAAAACATAGAAATTTTATTAAAGATTTTTCAGAATTTCCAAAAGACCGGCGTAGGAAGCGCTTATTACCAAATTATCATTGATCCAGCCGTAATTGAAAGCCGCTCCCGGTTTGGAAAAAGTCGCATAACGGGTATTTATTGCCAAACTGCCGGCCAGTCCGTCTTTGAAGGCCGTGGCCGCTCCCGGTTCTTCCAGAAAAATGTTTTTCAAATTGGCTGAAGATTCCAGGTTTTGTCTGGCAAAAGCTTGGCCTTGGTCAATGGTCGCGGTTGACTTTAATTTGGCGATATAGCCGGGCCATTGTCCGTTGAGATTTGAAAAAACCACCGCTGTGAAATTATCTTCAAAAAATCCGGCGATTTCTTCGCTTTTTAATTCCGTTAAAAGAACAGGCAGGAATTCAGAGAAATTGATCAGGGTTTGATTTTCGCCGCGCAGAACCACTTCTTTAAGGTTATTGGCTGGAGTGGTATTGGCCACGGCAATTAAGGCGTTATTGATATTTTCCAACGTTAAAACAGAAATAATTTCTTCTTCTTGGATAACCGGCGCGTTAAATAAAGAAACATGCGCGACTGGAGTCGGGATTTTTTCCGGCGCGGGAATGATGATTTCTGCTTCCGGAAGCGCGGATACGATTGGAGACGGCGCCGCCTTTTTTCCTTTAATAATATTGGTAGTTAAATAGTATCCCCCAAAGCCTAAAATCGCCGCTAAGATGATGATTCCCAAAATCCTCATGAAAGTTTTGGATTTTTTTTGGGGAACTTTAGCGTTTTTTTCGGTTGACTCTGTTTTTTTTCCAGGAGGCAAAGACGATGGGGGTTTAGTCTGGAACATGGGCTCTTCAGGGCCGGAGTAGCCGGAAACATTTGATCCCAGCGCAGGCGCCTGAAAAGAAACTTCTTTAGATTCGTTTATTTCTTTGGCCAGCGGGTTTATTTCCGCTATGTAGGGTTGGGGCATTTGGCCGCCGCTTTCTTGGATTGATTTAATATCCGACTGCATGGTCCTGACACTTACTTTAGCGGGAGGCGGAGTCGGTATCTCGTTTTTTTCTTCGGGTTGATTTTCCATATATTAAAATTAGTTTTTGTTTTAATATAATTTTTAATCTCGACCGTTATCTTAATGTTAATCCAATTTTACCATCGGGGTCGGCGCGAATCACTTTGGCTTTCACTCTGTCGCCGAGCCTGACTACGTCTTCCACTTTGTTGACATACCCTTCTTTTAATTCGGAAACATGAATCATTCCGTCTCGGCCTCCGCCTAAATCAACAATGGCTCCAAAATCCAAGATTTTTATCACCTCCCCTTCAACTATTTCCCCAATTTCATATTCTTTAACAATGGCTTTTATCTGGTCTAAAACCAGTTGCGCTTGTTTTTTATCGGGGCCGGCGATATAAACTTTTCCATCTTGTTCAACATCAACGGTGGTTTGTCCGCCACTCATTTGAATAATGCCCTGAATTACCCGACCGCCACTGCCAATTACTCCGCCGATTTTTTCGGGCTTAATTTCAAAAGTGATGACGGCCGGAGCATAAACAGAAAGCTCTTCGCGAGGGCCTTTCAGGGTTTTTTCTACTAACCCAAGAATGTCTTTGTGGGCTTTTTGAGCTTGCGCTAAAGTTTTTTGAAAAATTTCTTGATTGATGCCGTCAATTTTGACGTCCATTTGAACGGCGGTTAAGCCATCTCTAGTGCCGGCTACTTTCAAATCCATATCGCCGTAATGATCCTCCGGCCCCTGAATATCAGTTAATATCTTGTATTGATCTTTCCCTGTTACCAAGCCCATGGCGATGCCAACAACCGGTTTTTTCAGAGGCACGCCGGCATCCATCAGGGATAACGAACCGGCGCAAACCGAAGCCATCGAAGAAGAGCCGTTAGAGGACAAAATTTCTGAAACCACTCTGATTGTGTATGGAAATTGTTCAACCGGCGGAATTAAATAACGAAGAGCCTTTTCCGCCAAAAGTCCGTGTCCGATTTCTCTTCGGCCGGGATTGCGGGAAGAACCGGTTTCGCCGACGGAAAACGGCGGGAAATTATAATGAAGCATGAAACGTTTTTTGCCGGAAAATTCCATTGTTTCCACTAATTGTTCCGCTCCGGGCGCGGCCAAAGTTGTAATAGCAAGGGACTGGGTTTCGCCTCGGACGAAAAGAGCGGAGCCGTGGGTTCTTTTGAAAAGACCGGTTTCCGCGTAAAGAGGCCGCACCTCGTCTAGTTTTCGGCTATCAGGTCTTTTATCTTTTTCTAAAATTCCCTGGTGGACGATTTTATCCACTTCTTCTTCAAAGATTCCATCTCCCCAGGTTTTGATTTCAACTTCTTCTTTTAAATTATCAAAAAGTTCGGTTTTAAGATCTTCTAAGGCGTTTTGTCTTGAATCTTTGGATACTTGATAAACGGCTTTTTCCAAACGACCGCTAAGAAAATCAATGACTTTCTTTTTAAGTTCCACGGGCGGTTCCGCTAAAACCAACTCCGCTTTCTTTTGGCCCAAAGTTTTGACGACTTCTTTCTGGAAAGCTATCAATTCCTTGATTTTTTTCTGGCTGGATTCAAAAAACTCAACAGCGGTATCCACGGAAATTTCTTCGGCTCCAAGCTCAATCATATTAATTTTATCTTCGGTGCCGGCAAAAAAAGCTTCAACTTTAGGTTGGTCTTTGACAATTCTTATTCCGGCCACCGGACCGTTCCATGGGACATCGGAAATTGCCAAGGCGGTTGAAGCCGTTAAAAGAGCGATAAAATCAGGGTCGTTTTCTTCGTCATAAGCCAAAATCGTTACTACTACTTGAATTGGTCGGCGGATTCTTTGGTCAAAAAGCGGTCTTATGGTTCGGTCAACTAAACGACCGGAAATAATGGCTTCATCTGAAGGTCGGCCTTCGCGTCGGACAAAACGGCTGCCGATAATTTTTCCGGCGGCATAAAATTTTTCTTCATAGTCAACGACTAACGGCAGATAATTCTTAGGCTCGTCTTTTTTGCCCATTACCACGGTGACCAAAACCGCGGTTTCGCCGTATTTTCCCAAAACGGCGGAATTAGCTTGACAGCCGAGATCGGATATTTCCAAGCTAAGGTTTTTATTGTCAAACTCGGTTTGAAAAATCTGTTTTTTAAATTCTTTTATTGTCATTTTTTATTTTTGATTTTAGAGTTGTTTTTTTAATAAAATTTTTGGGATTTCTTCCACCGCGGTAAAATAATCAACGGCTTCCTTAAGAAGGCCGGAGGTTGTTTTGCTGAAAGCGGCCACCTCAACTTGCTTCCCCAAGCCCCATTTAAGGTATTCAACCAAAGGCACAAAATCTCCATCGCCGGTTACCAGGATGATCACATCCAGGGAGTCAGCCATTCTGACGGCGTCAATGGCTAAACCGACGTCCCAGTCGGCTTTTTTCGCTCCGCCCGGGTAAATTTGAAGGTCTTTGATTCTTAATTCCAAACCGACTTGAGTTAGGGCTTCAAAAAACGATTTTTCGCCCAAAGCGGTTTCGCTTTTAACCACATAAGCCACTGCTCGGATAAGTTTGCGGTTGCCGGCCAGTGTTTTTATCAGTTCTTGGAAATTAACCCGAGATCGATAAAGGTTTTTAGCGGAATGATAGAGGTTTTGGACATCAAGGAAAATGCCGATCCGCTGGTCTTTGTAAGAAATGAACATTATTCTTTTGGGTTTAATTCTTTGGTGATTTGATGATATTTTTCTTCTTCAAATAATCCAAGAATCTTTTTCTTTGCCCCACCATTTTTAACAAACCGCGGCGAGAATGATGGTCTTTAGAGTTGGTTTTTAAATGGCCAATCAGTTCCTCTATCTTTTTTGTTAAAAGCGCGACCTGAACTTCCGCGGAACCCGTATCCGTTTCTTTGAGTCGGACGCTTCTGATGATATTGACTTTTTGTTGCTTGCTTAACATTGAACATCATTATATAATACTAATTAATTAAGTCAAATTTATGTTATCTATCGCCGATTTTTTATGCCTATAAAACTGAAAATAAAAATTAAACAAATGGAAGGGTAAGGTGTCAAATACTTTAAAAGCCTAAAATAATGCGAGAAAAACCTCTAATCTTAATAATTGACGACGAGCCCGAGATAAGAGAAATAGTTAAAACAAAACTAGAGGCTAGTGGGTTTGAAACAAAAGAAGCCTCTCAAGGCGCTGAGGGAATAAAATTAGCCCAAGAATTTAAACCAGACATTATTTTGCTGGATGTCGTAATGCCGGAAATGGACGGCGTGGAAGCGCTTCTTAAATTAAAAAGCAATCAGGACACCAAAGATATCAAGATCTTTATGTTTACCGGCAAAGGCGATCCCCGGCCGGAAATTGTTGAAATTAATCGTAAATTCGCGTTAGAAAGCGGCGCCGTTGATTTTATCAGAAAAGAAATTGAATTAAGCGAATTGGCGACTAAATTACAAAAAACAATTACGGAAATAAATCAAGAAAAGGATATAAAAAGAAAAAAGGAAGAATCCTTAAAATGATTTTCCGGAAATGATCCCCAAACTCGTCCAACAGCTTACTTATTGGCCGATTTATTTAGTCTTAAAAGCTTTTTTCTATTATCAGGTGGAAGGCCAAGAGAATTTGAAAGGATTAGAAGATAAGCCGGTGATTTTTGTTTCTAATCACGCCAGCTACCTTGACGGCCCGGTTTGCGCCGCGGCGATGCCGAGAAATTCGGTTGTGCCTCATAAGTTTTTTCCAATAAGATTTTTAGTGGTTCAAGAGTATTTTAATTATTGGAAGAATTCATTTCCTTTCCCCGTTTCCCTTTTTGTGGCCGCCTATGTCAGGACAAACGGCTCTATTCTGGTTGTCAGGGGCTTGGGCGATTTCCAGAAAAACTTGGCCGAAGCCGTTAAAGCCTTAAAAAAAGGAGCTAAAATTTGGATTTACCCGGAAGGAAAGCTAACGCTTGACGGCAAGCTCCAACAAGGCAAAAAAGGCGCGGCCTATCTTCATCAAACAACCGGCGCGTTAATTGTTCCGGTGGGATTAAGCGGCACCTTCGGGATTTTTAAATCCAAGAAAATAAAAGTGAAAATCGGAAAACCGATTCACTCTTTAGGCAATATTTCTTTGGAAGAAGGCATAGAGAAAATAATGCGGGAAATCTCCAAATTAGTGGATTAATAATTTAGTTAATAATCTATCAAATTCTCTCGGTTTTAGGTGTATTTTTAGAGGTAAATTGAAAAGCCTGAAATCAATCGTATTCGCTTTTAAGCTTCAGGGAAGGGCTGAAACAAGCCCTTCCTTTTTTATTTGTATTTTAAAATATATAATTTAGGGATAATGACAGATCTCATTCTTAAAGAAGTTAAAGATCGTTTGGCTATAAAAGAAGATTTTCAGAAAGCAGAAAAAGGAACTAGGTCGCAAGTTTTGCTTTCCAAAAATTTCGTTATAAAGATCAATCGAGATTTAACCATATTAAAAAACGAAAGCGAGGTTTTAAAGACACTCGTTTTAGATGTTGCGCCTAACTTTTTGGCATTTTATACAATTCAAAATTACGGTGTGTTAGTAGAGCAAAAAATAAAAGGCCGAGCAATCGACGATGCTTGGAAAAACATTGAAATTACAAATAAAAAAAGAATAGCAACTGACATAGTAGAGGCTATTCACAAAATTAATCAGCAAAAAAAAGATTATTTTTGGTCAGCTCAGTTTGATGTAAAATTCAGAAATTATAAGGATTTATTATTTCATAAATTTAAGCTGAATGAAAAAAAAATTTTTGATAATCAATTAGCACATAAATTATTTTTAGAAATATCTAGCAACATTGACGAAAGAAAGGTGGAAAGAATTTTTGGCCAAACATCGCCAGTGTTATTACATGGCGATTTGATAATGCACAATCTTTTAACTGATTTATATCGGCTGACCGGAATTTTAGATTGGGAATATGCCCAATTTGGAGATTCGTTTTATGATCTAGCAAGGATTATGTATTATCAAGAATGCGCAAAAGCATACGTAGACGAGCAACGCGATGAACACTTTGAATATGATTTTACCACTAGATTAATTGAACAATTAAAGCAGCTAATAGATTTTAATTTAGATAAATACATGGTAATTCGTAGTTTCTTTTTTGTTGATACGATAATTTGGGCCCTCGGCTCAGCAGACCCAGAAAAAAATTTAGCGGGTTTACAAACCCCGCGATTTTAATTAAATACTTGTTTTTGATTTTAAAAAAGATATGCATAAAAAGGGAATTATTTTTCTTACATCAACCGGTCTTTCCAGCCAAAATGTTTATAATAAATTCAAAGAAATTGTTGATTCAAGAAATTTCGAAAAGGCGGTAATCGTCACAACCGCTGCTTCCGACAAAGAAAATAACCAATGAAGACAGAAACGGTATCCACGTAGAAAGGATAAGCAACTCCCAAGCAATTTTTATTAAAAACGGCGAAAAAATATTTTTTGAATAAAATATATTTATATTGCAACAAGCGTAATTTTGGGATGATTTCCTCAAAAATTGAAAAAATTAAAAAAGAATACGATCTTAAAAACCCTGTTTTTTTAAAAAAACTTGAAACGCGAGGAAAACGAAGCGCTTTTTTAATTAAAAACGACAAAAATAAATACGTTCTTAAAGTTATTCCGAATAATAAAGAATTGACTGTCAGATTGGAATTTGTTTCTAGAATTAAGAAGCAGGGAGTCAACCTCCCTGCCATTATTAGCACGAAATCAAACAAAAAATATTTTCTGCAATCAGACAACCTCTTGTTTTTGTCAGAATTTATTGACCAAAAAGAAAATCGTCCATCGCGATATTTCTTCTCGGAGCTTGGTCGCGCTGTCGGCGAATTTCATAAAATAAAAATCGGAAACAGTAAAATTCCAGAATTAGATATCAAAGGAAAAATTCAAAGACTAAAAGCAATTTTTTTTAGAAAAAAGATAGATATCAAAATTAGAAAAGAAATGATCAATTTTTGTAATTTATTTCCGCCTATATTTGGCCTAACAACCGGCCTGGTTCATGGCGACATCAGTTATTTCAATGTTTTGGGCAGAAAAAAACTTTTTTTAATTGACCTTGATGATATTTCGCGGGGTCCGATTATTTACGATCTTGGGCAAATGATTGCCTTTGTGTTTAATTTTACTCCTTTCGATTTTTCTAGATTTGGGATGAAAACGAAGCACGCACCAAGAACCGTTTTCTTAAAAAGCGGATTTGAGATTTTTTTAAAAAACTATTCTCAAAAAATTAAATTGTCAAAAGAAGACTTAGAAATTTTGCCTCAAATGGCTATGTTGGCCTGCGCGGAAAACATTTATTTAAAACCTGATGGGATATTCAAATGGAATTATAAAAGATTCAAAAAAATTGAGGAGGAAAAAGATTTGATAAAAGCCTTATCTCGAAAATATCTATAAAAAATTAATTTCAGGGAAAAGGAGGGTGTCTTTTTAGGCTTTTCAATTTGATTTTCTATCAAAATCTTGTATCATAGCCAATATGAAAGCTATCGGTTGGAGGGAGATAATCAAACAATTTCCAAAATTCGTTCATCACAACGGCCGAAGGACGGTTTTATCTCAAAAGCGCCATTTCCGGCGTTTTTTTGTTTGAAAAATGAAAATTAAGATAAGGTAATTTTAAATAATTATCCGCTAAGTATAAATTAAAAAATTTGACAAAATAATTGATTTATTAAATACTAGTAGCAGTAAGAGTATTTGATTGAACATTAAAAATTGAAAAAGAAAGGAGGTGCGTACATGATTGATCCCGTTGAAGGAACCACCATGGATAATAATGGCAATTTTCCGATGAATGGAGATTAGAGCCATTATTTGAAGAGGGGCGTAATCCTGTTTTTTACGCCCCTCCTTTTATTTTTTAACTCACTTTTCAATTCCCTTGATTTTTTAAGTCTAGATATTTTGTAAAAAAACTTAATACTAATGCTTGTTTTTCAACAATTTTAGAAATTGGTTTGCCTAGACCATGGCCTACTTCTATTTCAGTGAAGATTAAAACCTCGTTTTTTTTATTCATAGACTGCAATATTGCAGTCATTTTTCTTGCATGTAGGGGGTCAACTCTAGAATCTTTTAGTCCTGTTGTGAATAGAAAATTAGGGTATTCAATATTTTCTTTTACATTATGATATGGACTCCACTTCAAAATATTTTCCAACTCTTCTTTTTTTTCTGGATTTCCGTACTCATGCACCCATCTTATCGCCATTCCAAATTTAGGGAAACGGACCATATCGGTTAGCGGAACTATCGAACATACAGCTTTAAATAAATCTGGTTTTTGAACTGCAACGGTTGCGACCAGCAAACCCCCGTTACTTCCACCAATTATGCCAAGATGATTATTATCGGTGTATTTTTGATTAATTAAAAATTCCGCAGCAGCAATAAAATCGTCAAAGCTTTTTTGTTTATTCTCTTTTATGGCCTGCGTGTGCCAAGTGGAGCCAAATTCTGATCCGCCGCGTATATTCGGAATAGCGAATACACCATTTTTTTCAAGCCATGGAGTCCAATTTCTGATAAAAGCGGGCGTTTGGCTTACAGAAAACCCTCCGTATCCATAAAGAATTGCAGGATTAAGCCCATTTTTAACGAGATTTTTTTTATGGAAGATAAATATAGGAATTTTTGTATTATCTTTTGACGTAAACCATTCTTGTTCAATCACGTAATCGTCGGGGTTTATTGGATTGTCAATTCTACGATATTCTGCATATTTATTTAAAATGGGATCATGCCTATATATTATTTTAGGGAAAGTGAATGAACTCACGCCATAGAAAAATTCATTCTCTTCTCTATTAGTAGAAATACCCGCGGTGCTTGAATAGGCGGGCAATGGGATCTCGCCTTTTTCATTTCCTAGATAATCAAAAATAATTACTTTTGAACAGGCATTCTTTAGATATTGGGCGATTATTTTTTCTTTTGTTATAGAAATATACTCAAGAAGGTAATCTCTTTCTGGTATCATTTCTTCCCATTCTTCTATCGGTGCGAATAAATCATTAAGAGACGTTGAAAGAACCCTGTAATTATTTGCTTTATAATTAGTTAAGATTAAAGCTTTGTTTAAAGCAAACCACAGCAAAAACCTTGCATCAACTCCTTTTATTAAGGGAATTATTTTTTTATTTTTACAATCAAAAACGTAAATATCGTTTCGGGTCCATTCCCGAGAAGCATTAATGGCTAAGTAATTTCCGTCTAATGAAAGCGAAAGCCCAATCATGTCA
This sequence comes from Patescibacteria group bacterium, assembly GCA_038065115.1. GTDB lineage: Bacteria > Patescibacteriota > Minisyncoccia > UBA6257 > MFKM01 > MFKM01. The sequence goes on along the minus strand of JBBTRS010000004.1, from coordinate 8,776 downwards.
TCTTTTGGTCTATCCTTTCCGAAAATTAATTCATCGTCATCAGGATTGTCGCCGAGTTTATGGAAATACGCCTTTGTATGTAAATGTTCTTCATTTTTTGGAACAGTGTTTGGCCGGGGATTTCTAGTGTAAAAAAATCCAGAATCATCGGGAAGCCAACAGATTGGAGAATGTCTGCAATTAACTATTGTATCGGGTAGATCCTCTTTTGTATCTACATTTTTAATATAAAGAGTTGACATTTCTGTCCCGCCTTCAGATAAGCCATAGGCGATATATTTACCGCTGCGAGACTCCGACCAATAATCAATAGATACCGTGTTTTCTTTGTTCGCGCCATTAGGGTCTACTAATTTTATAGGTTCACCATTTAATCCGTTTTTTACGTAAATAACAAATTGATCTTCGTTTGGCTGCCTTTCCGTATAGAAATATTTGCCTCTTACAATGACCGGGTTTGAGAAAGTTGTTGTTTTAAAGTTTTTAACAAGTTCATCTAAGAAAATATTAAAATTGCCATTTTTGAGAGATGAAAATGCATGTTCATTTTGGGCATCAATCCATTTTTTCGTTTCTTCGGTATCGGCACTTTCCAACCATCTATATGGGTCATTAATCAAATGCCCGTGTATTTTCTCAATTACATTTTCTTTTTTTGTGCAAGGGATACCCATATCAATTTCATATTATTATATCTTCATTGCTTACAAAACAAAACTCATATAATTTATAATCATAGGCCAAAAAGATGCTTTTAAGTTGATTTTCTACCAAGATCTTGTATCATAGCCAATATGAAAGCTATCGGTTGGAGGGAGATAATCAAACAATTTCCAAAATTCGTTCATCACAACGGCCGAAGGACGGTTTTATCTCAAAAGCGCCATTTCCGGCGTTTTTTTGTTTGAAAAATGAAAATTAAGATAAGACAAGCGAAAAACGAGGATATTCCTAAAATTTTGTTGATAGAAGAAATAGCGTGGGGTAAAGAAAAATCTGCCTCAAAAGAAATGATTGAATCAAGGATAAAAACATTTCCGGGGGGAGCATTGGTGGCAGAAAGCAATAAAGAAATTATTGGGGTAGTTTTTACGGAAAGAGTTGATTATGATTTTAATAATAGTGCTTTTACCTGGTATGAAATAACTGATAACGGATTTATCAAAAATTCCCATAAAGCAGATGGTCGTGTAGTTTATGGCGTGGATTTAAGCGTAATGCCTTCCTATCAGCATTTGGGAGTTGGCACGCAACTCTTGGAAGGTATTGGCAAACTGGCTATTCGCTACAATGTTAAATATGGAATGCTCGGCGGTAGATTACCTCTGTATTATAAATATGCAAACAAGATGACTGTAGAGGAATATATAAATGCCGTCACTGATACCGAAAAAGGTCACAGGTCATTAGATCCAGAAATTGATTTTTATAAAAAATCAGGTTTAAAAATAATTAAAGCTATCCCTAATTATTTTAAGGACCCGGAAAGTTTGGATTACGGAGTTTTATTGCTTTGGGAAAATCCTTTTTATAATAAATATTACCGTTGGCTGGCAGCCAAACTTTTTAAAGTTTAACTAGCTTTCGCCATCCTTTTTTGCAGTCGGAAGAGAGGCTGTCAAATATCTTGTTTTAATAGGGCAAAACTCGCCAAATGTCCTTGCACATTACCACACGTACTTGACATAAATTGTTAATATGATTTACTGAGGCCAGCTAACTTAGATTAATCTAGGTTAAATTTGAAAACTTAAAATGGGAGGTGTGGATATGATATTGCATAAGAACAAAGTTCATCTCATTTACGAAGAAGGGAATTGCATAGGTCTTGATATTTTCAACAGTACAGTATTCGTTGTCGATGAATTAGGCAGCCAAATTTTATCAAGACAAAAATCGGAAAAAAAAGAAGACATAATTTCTCGTCTACTTTTTTTGGGATACAAAGAAAAAGAAATTCGCGATGTTATTAATGAATTGATCAAGGTTGGGCTTTTAAATCGTAATCCTGCGAGTGAACCTTTTGATGAATCCGAGAACGAAATTGGTGAAAATATTTTAGGTGGAATTTCTTTGAATATCAGTCATAAATGCAACATGAAATGTGGCTATTGTTTTGGCGGAGGAGGATCATATAATGGACCCGCAAGCAATATGTCTTGGTTGGTTGCCAAAAAAGCAATTGATTATTTTTATTCTCATTGTGGGAATAAAAAAGAATGCCTTATTGGTTTTTTTGGCGGGGAACCGTTTATGAATTGGGATGTTTTAAAGAAAAGTATTTTGTATTCTGAAAAGAAGGCGAAAAATAGACGAATTGTTTATTTTGTCACTACAAATGCCACCCTGCTTACCAAAGAATATCTTCAGTTTCTTAATCAATTTAATGTTAAATTGGTTGTAAGTATTGATGGCCCAGAGTTTGTTCATAATAAAGAAAGAAGATTTATTTCGGGCAAGGGAAGTTATTATGCGGTGAAGAATAATATTAGAAAATTATCAAAATTTCCTAATATTAGCGTGCAGGCACGACCTACGATAACACCATATGCAAGCAATTTTGTGTCGTTAATTTATCGACACATTGTTTTGAATTTAGGCATAAAAAGAATTCATGCCAGATCTCAAAGTGCTTATGGATTAAGTCGTGGTCTTAATAATGATGAATGTGATAAATTTTCAAAGGGAATCGAGGAGGCCGCGAGGTGGATGGTTTCTGCTGCGAATAACAAAGAATATATTGGGATTATAAATGTTTCAAAGTTTATTAATATTCTTTATTTTCGCATAACAAGACAATTTCATTGCGGAGCTGGAACATCAGTTCTTTCTTTTTCTCCCAATGGAACAATTTACCCCTGTCCTCGTTTCACTGGAGAGCAGGATTTTGTTTTAGGCAATATTCAAAAGAACGATTTTCGTGATATTCGCAAAGTTTTTTTTCAAAATGGAGTATTGAGAAGGCCGGGATGTGCAGATTGTTGGGCTAAATATATCTGTGGAGGCGGCTGTTACTACATGCATTGGAAAAAACATGGCGATATTGTGAAAAACGACGAGGATTGGTGTAAAACAACACGACGAGAAATAGAAATTGCTATGAAGGCATATTTGAAAATCGTGTCGCAAAAAGATAGAGGCCAGAATTTTTTTTCTGTATTCACGCCAACATTCCCATCTGAATTTACTGAAGAAAAATAATTTTGTAAATTTAGAATAAAAAGGAGGTGATGAAATCATGAAGCATGTTAAGCTACTGCGTTCTGCGCAAGGTTTGCCTAAAACCGTGAAAAGCAAAAGAAGCAAAGCAGTAAAATACAGCACATGTATGTGTTGTGATCAGCAGGATTAAGTTGATCACAAGCTACTGAGGAGACACCATAAATGGTGTCTCCTTTTAATTTGTTCTATACTCTAATGTAATGAATATTATAATACAAAATATTAACGATAAAGATATAGAAAAAATAGTTGAATTAACAAATAATGCTTATGCCGTTGCGCATAAACAAGGATTTTTGATTACTAGAGCAAACGATACAAATGAAAAAATAATAAAGGAATTACAAAACGGGGCAAAAATTTTTACGGCAAAAATAAAAGAAAAAATTGCGGGAGCGGTGCGTTACGAAATTAAAAACGATGTGGTTAGATTGTATAAATTAGCAGTTATGCCCGAATATAGAAAACAAAGCATAGGGAGTTTATTAACTCAAAAAGTATTTGATGTTGCTAAAAAATTAGGGCTTAATAAAGTAAAAATTGAAGTGCATGAAGGAAAAGGGCTAATTCTGTATTATGAAAAATTTGGTTTTAAAATAAAAAAAAGATATAGACATAAAAACCATTACGAGATAATAATGGAAAAAGATTTATAAATCAACAGCCAAACTTTTTAAAGTTTAACGGATTTCTGCCATTCTTTTTTGCATTCACAATCAAGATTATCAAATAGCTTAATATCGTTAATTTCTCGGTACTTTTGCATCATTTCTTCAATTTTCTCTGAACACTTAGAACAGTTTGAGGGGATAGCAATTGGAGGGGGTTCGTCTTCAAAGCCGCCTAAACGAACATCGCCTAAATTACATGTCCCTTTAATAACCTCAATGATACTCCACAACCAAGGAGGTCTGAATTCTCCCCGCCGATAAAATTGCTCCATCACTGTCCCCTCTTGGATAAAAGCCGATTCAAATGCCACTTCATTGCTTCCCGCCCCGAAAGCATATTTTGCCGTATTAATCGCTTCATCTATAGCCTCTCGTTCGTTTAAATAAATTGGTTTTATAAAAATATATGTTAAAGACCTAGCCCCATTTTGTTTGATTATTTTAAGCGCATTTTCGTAGGTTTCTTTAGAAAGCCCTTTTTTAATATAAATATTTCTTATTTTGTCATTCTGGGTTTCTAGTCCTATGGATATGATTAATAATTTTTCTCCTAGCCCTTTTTTCAAAAACTTAATTTTATCATCTGTCACAAATTCAGCCCGAGATTCAATCACTAATTTCTTAATAGTCGGATGCTGTTTAATTCTCTGGCATATTATTTTTTGAACCTCTAGGGGAATTTCTTCGTTGTTAATAAAACTTCCAGCATTATAGATACTTAACGTGTATGGCTTATCCTCCTCGGTCATAATTTCGGTTATTTTGTATAATGCAATAAGATCTTGGGCAGTAAAATTTTTACCGATTTGTCTAATTTTTTGAGAAAAACCGCACATTGTGCAACCGCCGGTTTTTTGAGCCCAAGCGCAACCCTTTCCGGGAAGTAGCAGCACTAAGTGTTTAACAGATTTTTTCTCGTCAAAATCATATATGGAATTAACGTGGTAAAAACTCTCATTTTTACTTAGCAATTTAAGTAAACGACTGGCTGTATTTTTACCAAATACCTTTTTAATGATAAAAATTAATACGGGGAGCAAGTTGATAGCAGGCATTTTATTATTATTCAATAATATTGTACTATAAATTAAAATGTTTGGTTATTTCCTGATTACTTCTATTTTGCTTTCAAACCTGATGCTGGGTTTGCTAGTCTATTCTAAAAATCCAAAAGAAACGGTTAATAGGAATTTTTTCAAAGTAGTTTTCTGGACGATGGTCTGGATTTCTAGCAACTTTCTTGAAAATGAATTAGCCCTTAGAAAATACAGTCATCTGCTGTTAAAAATAGATTTCGCCACAGCTATTATTTTAGCTTATTATTTCTGCCTTTTCTGTATTAATTTTCCCAAGAAAATAAAATTTTCTTTAGCCAGGAAATTAATTCTCGGCCTGCCTGCTTTATTGTTATTTGTTTTATCGTTTTCTTCCCTGGTTGTAAGGAATATAAATTTCAATCTTGGCTCAATAAATTTTGAAAGAGGAATTTTATATTGGTTGTATGCTCTTGTTGTTTTTGGATATATTGGAATCGGTTCGCTAAATTTATCTTTCAGGCTAAGAAAAATGGTCGGTATAGAAAAAATGCAGACCATTTACATTTTATTGGGTTTAACTCTATCAGCGACATCAGCCATATTTTTCAATTTAATATTGACCCAGATTTCTGTTATTCCTGCTGGAATTAATAGGATGGGAATCTATGGAATTTTATTTTTCGTTTTTCTCTCTGCCTATGCGATTTTGAGACATCGTCTTTTCAATGTCCGTGTCATCGCCACCGAATTGCTGGTTTTCGCTATTTGGATTTTTACTCTTATTCGGCTGTTGTTGTCAGAGGGTTATCAGGAAAGAATTATCAATGTCGTTTTCTTGGCTTTGTTGATTGTTTCCGGAGTCCTCTTAATCCGCAGTGTTTTGAAAGAAGTCCGCCAGCGAGAAGAAATTCAGAAATTAAGCGAGTTTAAGACCGAACTTTTATCAGTCGTGGCTCATCAGATTAAAAATCCGCTGATTGTCATCAAGGGGTACGCTTCCCTGGTTGAGGACAAGACCATTTGCGACGCCGAAGCGGTTTCAGATGTTTTTAAAAAAATCAAAGCCGCTGCCGATAAATTAGTAATGTTATTGAATAATCTTCTGGATCTTCACCATTTTGAGGAAGGGAAAATGCATTATGAATTTCAAAAAATTGAATTAAATAAATTCCTGAAAGACATCGTGGAAGGATTCCGGATAATCGCTCGCCAGAGAAATTTTGATTTGGTTTTTGAACCCTCGTCTTCCGAGGTTTATGTTAGCGGTGATATTTATAAACTAAGCCAGGTTTTTCAGAATTTAATTGATAATGCCATAAAATATACGGAAAAAGGGTGGATTAAGGTGAGCGTCGATTTATTATCACTGCCTGCCGATAAGCAAGAAACGCCAAGCGTTAAAGACAAAGAAGAAGCGGTAATCACCGTAAGCGATTCCGGAAAAGGAATGAATCGGGATTTAGCCCAAAAATTATTTCAAAAATTTTCTCGGGGCGCCGGAGAAAGCAAAGCGCTTGGCAGCGGCCTGGGCCTTTATATCAGCAAGGAAATTGTTGAAGCTCATCACGGAAAAATTTGGGCCGAATCCGAAGGCGAAGGAAAGGGTTCAAAATTCCTGGTCAAGTTGCTAAGAGTTTCTTGATTTAATTGCTGAATTTTGGTATTTATTGATTGACGCGGCCCCATAGTCTAGTGGTTAGGACGTTGGGTTTTCATCCCAAAAACACCGGTTCGACTCCGGTTGGGGCTACAAACAGAGCAGGCTTAACCAGCGGCGATTTCTATATGGACGATATTAAAAAAGAAGTTAAAAATACCCGATTAGCTGTTAACCTGCGCGAATCCGCATCTGGTCTGCGTAATTCCGCGACCAATTCGCGTGGATCCGCGACGGTGGAATGGCAAGCGCCGGCTTTCCGTTATTACGAAAAAGACGTTTCCTGGTATTGGCTTAGTTTTATCATCGCGATACTGATCATTGCTTTTGCCGTCTGGCAGAAAAATTTTCTTTTCGCCGTTTTTATTTTCTTGGCGGAAATATCGGTTTTAATTTTAGGCCATCGCCAGCCGGAAATAATTAAATTCAAAATTGACGAAAAAGGAATCACCATTATCGATAAAATTTTTTTATTCAGCGATTTAGAAAAATTCTGTTTCCGGCCAGATAACGAAGACAAAAATCTTGAAGAATTAATCATCAAAAGAAAAACCCATTTTAATCCTTATCTCAAAATTTTCGTTGATGTTGGAGTTTCTTCGGCTATTCGCGGCATTATCAGCCAAAAGTTAATTGAAGAAGAATACGAAGATTCCTTGCTTGAAAGCATTTTTAAGTGGTTGAGATTTTGATGGTTTTATCCAGAGCTTATCGAAGGATTGAAAAAAATTTAATGAGTGCTATCATTAAAACATTACAAAGGTCGCCTCGAAGGGCGACTATTTTTATAAAAATTTAATAAAAAAATAAAAATGGATCTTAAAACATTAGCTTCGGCGGCTAATCAAATTGCCGAAGAGAGAGGAATCGAGCCAAAGGAGGTCTTAGCCGGCATTGAAGAAGCCATCGCGGCTGCCTACAAAAAACAATACAGGGAACGGTCGGAAATCGTTAAATCAAAATTTGATTTAAAGACCGGCGCGTTAAAATTTTGGCTGGTAAAAACCGTTGTTGACGAAACCACGGTTAAATTTGACGAAACTGAACAAACCGAAGGAGAGACGACAATGTCTTCGGCGGAAGAAGAAAGGCCAAGATATAATTCCGATCGTCATATTATTCTTGAAGAAGCCAAAAAAATAAAACCCGATGTTGCCGTTGGCGAAGAATTGGATTTTCTTTTGGAAGAGCATCAAGATTTTGGCCGGATTGCCGCTCAAACCGCCAAACAGGTGATCCTTCAGAAATTAAAAGAATCAGAACGGGAAGCTGTTCGGTCTGAATTTCAAAATAAAGAGGGTGAAATTATCAGTGGCGTTATTCAGCGTTTTGACCGAGGCAATATTTATATTGATTTGGGCCGGACTTTAGGAGTGATGTTCCCCAACGAATGCATCCCCGGCGAGCATTATCGTATTGGCGAACGCTTGCGATTTTATGTTATGGCGGTTCAAGACGATGTTAAATCGCCCGGCATCATTCTTTCAAGAAGCCATCCCCAATTCGTGGTTAAGCTTTTTGAGTTGGAAGTCCCGGAAGTCGCCGAAGGCGTGGTTGAGATAAAAGCGATGGCGCGCGAGCCCGGCCATCGGACTAAAGTTTCGGTTTATTCCAGAGAAGAAAAAGTTGATCCGGTTGGAAGCATGGTCGGCCAAAGGGGCACCCGGGTGATGGCTGTCACTAATGAATTAGGCAATGAAAAAATTGATATCATAGAATGGGCGGAAGAACCGGATAAATTTATCGCTAACGCTTTTTCGCCGGCTAAAGTTATTTCGGTTGAAATTTTGCCTCGGCGCGAAGCTCGGGTTTTTGTAGCCGAAGACCAATTGAGCTTGGCTTTAGGCAAAGGAGGCGAAAACGTGCGTCTAGCCGCTAAACTAACCGGTTTCAAAATTGATGTTCGTTCTCAATCCAGGCCCGAGGAAATCCAAAAAGGAGGAGTGGTTGATGCCGAGAATATCCCGGCGGAAGAAACCGAAAAAACGGAATAATTGCGTCCGTAAAAAAATTAACCATCATTGCATCAGTCATAATAGTTGCCTTGAATTACGAAACGCGCATTTTGCAAACAGCGAAAGAATAAGTTTTCTGAAACCCAAACGGAAGCGCAGCCCAGCGCGTAAAAATTATGCGCTGGGCGTGAGCGGGTTGAAGAAAATTAATTCTTTAGCGGTTGGCGGTTTTAT
>JBBTRS010000003.1:0-10059 GCA_038065115.1 Patescibacteria group bacterium | reverse complement strand
ATTATCAGTTTGAGACAATTCACCCGTTTAATGACGGCAACGGGAGAATTGGCCGTATGCTCATCGGGCTTCATCTCATCGAGCTTGGAATTTTACGAAAACCGACGCTGTATCTTTCGGACTTCTTTGAAAGAAACAGAGGCGCATATTATGACGCGCTTACTTTTGTGCGAGAGAGGAACGATCTGGATCAATGGATAGTCTTTTTCCTCTCGGCAGTTATTGAGACGGCCAAAAAAGGCAAAGATACATTCGAGAAAATTATCGATCTGCGCGCTCGCTACGAGAAACAAATTATGGAGCTCGGGCGCCGGGCAAAACTGGCTCATAAACTTTTATTGCAGTCATTTTCCATGCCTGCCTTTAAAGTTTCTGATGCATCAAAATATCTTAACGCTTCAAACACGGCGACCAACACCCTCGTCGGCGAGATGGAGCGCGTCGGTATTATCAAGGAAATAACCGGTTTTTCTCGTAACCGGATTTTTGTCCTGCATGAATATCTAGACCTTTTCAAAAGATAAAACCATGCCACAAGAAATCGCCATAAAAATCGAAAAGCAAACCCACTGCAAGCGCGCTCAATGCGGAGATGAGATTTTTTGGAATACCCATAAAAAGTTCATCTACTGCACCCGCAAGAAAATCTGGGTTGATGCCTGCCGGCAGGCAGGGTTGCTTGCCCGGCCATAGCTTTAGCGGAGGAGGGCGAGGACTATGTCCGGATTGGCGGCAATGAAGGAGACTATGGGGTGATCAAAAAATAAAGTTATGCCTAGGAAATCGCCATCAAATAATAAAAAGAGTAAAATAAGATTATGAAAAACATAAACCTCCCGCAACTTGTAAAGTCAGACGGAAAATATGATCTCACGATTTTTTCGCCCGAAAGCATAGATCGGATTGAAAATAGTATTTTTGAAAAAGACGGCAAGCTTTTTCTCAAGTGTTTCAAGAGAAATAAAGACATTCAAGTAAAGCCCGAGGAAATTGTCAGACAACTTATGCTGGATAAGCTTATCAATGAATATGGTTATTCTGTTGATTTGCTTGGTGTTGAATACACAGTAAATTTTGGCAGAGAAAAAAAATTTGCCGATATTGTCATTTTTAATAAAACCGACAAAACCAGTATTTACTGTGTTCTTGAAATCAAAAAACATAGCGCTAAAGACGGAAAAGACCAATTAAAAAGTTATACCAATGCAACTGGTGCGCCTTTGGCAGTTTGGACAAATGGAGTTGAAATCAATTATTACGAAAGACTTGATCCAAATTATTTTGAGCCCCTTTCCGATATCCCAAAAGCCAGTGAAACGATTGATGATGTTAAAAATGAAAGATTCACCTATCTGGAATTGATGGTTAAAGACAGACTTACGGAAGAAAGAAAATCTTTAAAAGATTTGATTCAAGAAATGGAAGATGAAGTTTTAGCAAATGCCGGAGTGGATGTTTTTGAAGAAGTTTTTAAACTTATTTTCACCAAACTTTATGATGAAATGGAAAGTGCCGATGATAGAGTAAATATTGAAACCCAGTTTAAACTTTTGAAGAAAAAAAATCCTGAACTTGCCGACAAACAAATCCTTGAACAAATAGACAATGATGATTTTAGAAAATTAGAATTTAGAAGTCGTGGCAATGCGCACCATACCAAAGAAGTTATCAATGAACTCTACCAAAAAGCCAAAGACAAATGGCAAGGTATCTTTGAAAAAGGCGAATCGCTTAGAATTACCGACGAAAACCACTTGCAAATTTGCGTTGGATTTTTGCAAAATGTAAAACTTTTCAATTCTAATCTGCAGGTTATAGATGAAGCTTTTGAATATTTGGTAAATAAATCAGCCAAAGGAGAAAAGGGACAATATTTCACGCCAAGAAATGTGATTGATATGTGCGTGTATATGATGAACCCTCAGCCAAATGAATATATGATAGACACGGCTTGCGGAAGTTGCGGATTTACCGTGCATACGCTTTTTAATGTTTGGCAAAAACTGGTTAATCAAGGCAAAGCTCAATTTGCTAATTTCTCAAATCAAAAACTTACCAGCGAACAAAAAGATTATGTAAATAAAGTTTTTGGAATTGATTTCGACGAAAGGTCCGTCCGTGTGGCCCGCACTCTCAATATGATTGCCGGAGACGGGAAAACAAATGTTTTGCATCTCAATACTTTGGATTACACCAGATGGGAAGAAAGACTAAAAGACAGTTCATGGGCAAAAACTTATTTGGACGGATATTACAGGCTTCTTGATCTGGCAAAAAATCGCCAAACCCCAAAGGAATTTAATTTTGATATTGTCATGGCAAATCCTCCTTTTGCCGGCGATATAAAAGACTCAAGACTTATTTCCAATTATGAAGTGGCTTTTGATGACAAGGGCAAGAAAGCAAACAAAGTTTCTCGTGATGTTTTGTTTATTGAGAGAAATTTGGACTTCTTAAAACCAGGCGGAAGAATGGCGATTGTCTTACCGCAAGGCAGATTTAATAATACGAGTGATGAAAAGATTAGAAATTTTATAATGGAAAGGGCAAGACTTGTCGCAGTTGTTGGACTTGATGGCAACACTTTTAAACCACATACGGGAACAAAAACCTCTGTTTTGTTTGCGCAAAAATGGGATGAAAAAATCAATCCCAAAAAAGATGATTATGAAATTTTTATGGCAGTAAGCGAAAATAGCGGAAAAGATAATTCAGGACTTGAAATCTATGAAACAGATGAAAAAGGCGAAAGAAAACTAGACGAACATAATCATTTGATCCAAAAGCACGATCTCAAAAAAATTGCAGAGGCTTTTGAAAAATGGGCAGTTAAACAGAAAATAAGTTTTTGGAAATAATATGAAATACTTAAAATTTACAATTAAAAAATTTAAAGGAATTCAAGATCTTGAAATAGACCTTTCAAGGTATCCAAACGGTAGTATATTTCCGTTGGTTGGGCTGAATGAATCTGGTAAAACCACGATACTTGAAGCTATAAATTTTTTTCAAAATTTTACTGAATTTAAAAATGAAGAATTGTTTAATTTCATGCCAAAGGCGAAAGCTACAAATTTTTCAGAAAAAATAGAAATTTCAGCATATATTTCTCTGGAAACTGAAGAATCTCAATCTATATCAAAAAAAATAAAGGAAAAATTTGCTTATATAGAAAGCGATATAAAAAATATTTTGATTACAAGAAAATGGGTTTTTAAAAATGCAAAATTTGAGAACAAAGATAATGATGTTTGGTTATTTAACGAGAAAGATATTTTTGTAAAAAAAAGATCGGATGGAAATTTTAAAAATTTACACAATGAAGATAATGCTTTGTGGCTTGAAGTAATTGCTGAAATTAAAAAGGATTTACCAAAAATATTATATTTCCAAAATTTTCTTTTTGATTTTCCAGAATGGATTTATTTAGAGAATATAGATTCTTTATTGAATAAAAATGAAGAAGATAAAAAGGTTCTAACAGAATATAAAAATATTATTGACGACATTCTTAAATACACTAACTCTAAAAATTCTGTTAATGATTTTTTGGTAAAATTAAAAAGTCAATCTCCTGAAGACATTTCAGCGTCAAATTCCATAATTGCACAGATCGAAACCATTTTGAATAGTAAAATAATTGATAAATGGAAATCAATTTTTCCAAACAAACCTGTTACTCAAATAAAAGTTATAAAAAATCAATTTGTTAATGATGGGGTCTCTATCAGTATTGAAACTTCGGTTGGTGGAGTTAGTTTCAAAGTAAATCAAGGCAGTTTAGGTTTTCGTTGGTTTTTTGCCTTTATTCTTTTTACGGAATTTAGAAAAAAAAGAGAGGGAGAAAATGGAGAATATTTATTCTTATTTGATGAACCAGCTAGTAATTTACATGAATCGGCACAAAAAGAGTTGTTGAAAATATTTTCAGATATTTCAAATGGTGCAAAAATCACTTACTCCACACACAGTCCATATCTTATTGATGATAAAAATATTTTAAATAGCTTTATTGTTAAAGACGAGGGTAAAAAAGATGATAATGATTTATTTTATGTTCAAGACATTAAAGCTTATCAATACAGAAATTTTGTTTCAAGCGATAGTCTAGAGAACGCAAACCATATAATGCATTTTAAGCCGTTACTAGATGCTTTAGATTTTAAGGAGCATATCTTCACCCCACAAAACAATATTGTGTTACTAGAGGGCAAATTTGATTATTATACTTTAAGATGGATGAAAGAAAATTTATCCAATGCAGATGATTTTAATTTCTATCCTGGATCTAGTATTAATAAATACGATCAATTACTAAGAGATTATTTGGCGAATAATAAAAAGTTTATTGCTATCTTTGATGCTGACGGTGATTTAACAAAAGAAAATGGAAAAGGAAAATACTGGCAAAAAAAATACATTGAAGACGTATCGGAAGAATTAAAAAATCGAGTTTTTGTTCTTAGTCAAATTGATCTTTCTTTTGATAATTTTACAACAGAAAGTTTGTTTGCGGATGAAGATAAATTGAAACTTCAAAAGTTATTTGATGCAGGAGCTCTTAACTATAACAAAGGGCAATTTAATAGCGCGGTTCAGCAATGTTATCTGGGTAAAACAGCAATAGATTTGTCTCAACAAACAATAAATAACTTCAAAAAAGTCTTTGATTTTATCAAAGATAAATTCACCCAACTAGAAAATTAATATGCCTCAAATAAGTTGCATAAAATATGCAGATGTCCTTGAAGCTCGTAGATATGACGCGGAGTATTTTAAACCTGAATATTTGGAAATAGAAGAAAAACTACAAAGCAAGAATTATTTATGTTTTGATGAATTCTCTTTTATTACTGATGGTATACATAATTCCATAGATTTTGATGAAAAAAGTGATGTTTTATTATTTTCTGCAAAAGCACCAAAAGAAAATTTTTTTGATATTTCTGGATTAAGTCATATTTCCGAAATACAACACAAACAAAATCCTAGAACTGCGCTAAAAGAGGGAGATGTAATTATTTCAACGGTTGGAACGATTGGAAATTGTGCAGTCATTACAAAAGACTTACTTCCAGCAAACTCAGATAGACATGTTGGGATTATTAGGTCTAAAAACATTCCTCCTTTCTTTATTTCTACATTTTTATTGTCAAAATATGGAAGGATGCAGTCATCACGGAATGTTGTAGGAAATGTTCAACCCAATCTCTATATCAGAGATATGAAAAAATTTAAAATCCCAATTCTCCCTCAGTCTTTCCAGCTCCAAATTGAACAAATTGTAAAATCTGCACATCAAAAACAAACCCAATCCAAAAAACTCTACCGTGAAGCTGAAGAATTGCTTTTGGCAGAACTTGGGCTTTTGGATTATCAAGTCAAACACTCGCTTTGGTTTACAACTACAAAAAATGAAGTCAGCGAAGCCCACAGATACGACAGCGAATATTTTCAACCGAAGTATGCGGAGATTATCAAAAAAATTGAAAAATATGATGGCGGATGGGATTTGGTTAAAAATACCGTAAAGTTTAAAGATAAAAATCATACTCCAAAAAGAGATCAAAAATATAAATACTTGGCACTTTCTAACATTTCAAGTCAAGGTTATATTCAAGATTATCAAGAAGAATTTGGAAAAGATTTACCAAGCAGAGCAAGAAGAAAAATAAATACAAACGATTTGATTATTTCATCTATTGAAGGATCCTTGTCTTCTTGTGCATTAGTAGAAAAAGAATTTGATGATTCTATTTGTTCAACTGGATTTTTTGTTTTAAATTCTGAAAAAATAAATTCTGAAACTTTGCTTATTTTGTTTAAATCTCTTGTTATTCAAGAACTTTTGCAAAGAGGGTCAAAGGGGACAATTTTAACAGCTATTTCAAAAACAGAATTAGAATTAATCAAAATTCCTCTTATCAATCAATCAATCCAAAACCAAATTGCGGAAAAAATCCAAGAAAGCCACAAACTAAGAAAAGAAAGCAAAGAACTTTTAGAAGAAGCAAAAAGAAAAGTAGAAGAAGAGATTGAGAAATAAATTATGACCACATACAAACACATTCAAATTGGTTACCTGATGCTGGTTATCACGCTGGCCGTGCTGGTGCTCTTCGCATGGGCTCAAATTACGGCCAGGGCTGAACCTCCCTCGTACTATTCAGGCGCAAATTTTGCCGTTACGGCCATAATGACATTGATTCTGTTTATTCTTGCATCGTTTACCACGCTGACAACATCCATTGACGAAAACTATCTTAGGATCAAGTTTGGCTATGGAATTTTTCGCAAAAAATTCAGGGCGAGTGAGATTGTGTCAGCGACACAGGTAAAAAATCATTGGTATTACGGCTGAGGCATACGGCTGTGGTTCTGGCCGCGCATGTGGATTTTTAATATTTCCGGCTTTGACGCGGTTGAAATTCGAATGAAGAACGGAAAAATCTACCGGATCGGAACGGATGAGCCGGAAAAACTTGAGACCGCGATCAAGCGAGTCATATTTGCTTAAGTTAAGCAAATCGCACCAAGCGTTTATTTTTGGTTAAACCGGTGGGTGGTGGCAACTCTTATCAAACAAATTAAGTTCAGAATATAACTATACAGTAATAAATCCCCTCATCTTCCCGTGGGGTATTCGACCCCGCGGGAAGGACTTAAGATCACCATTCATCCCCGCGGCAAGACCGCGGGGTTGTTCTGGAAGGTAAAGGGATAAAGTGATACACTTAATGTAAGTTTTTTCGAATATTGATATAAAAATTTTCAAATGAAATTTATATACGCTCCGCGGTCATTTTTAAAAGATAACAAACAGCAAGCGGTTAAAGACCTTCTGGAGAATACCGTCCCAGACAGAGACTTTTATCTTTTGGTCATCGGTGCAATCGTCCTGGCCGCCTATGGCATACTAATCGACAGTATACCCGTCTTGATTGCGAGCATGATCGTGGCCCCGCTCGCCTACCCGATTCTTTCTTTGGGCCTTGCCATCACCGCCGGAGATGGAAAACTTTTCCTGCGGGCATTTTCCATGCTTATCATTGCCATAGTTCTTGCTATTGTAGTTGGCGGCCTTTTCTCGCTTTTTGTAAAAAGTTACTTCGATGTCGCCGAGCGCGTGCTTATTTCTTTCTTTCCAAATGTTTTCTTCGATCTTCTCATTGCTGTTGTCTCCGGCGCGATAGCCGCCTATGGCCTCATCCGCTCAAAAGTCGGATCGGCTATGACCGGAATCGGAATCGCCGTATCGCTCATGCCGCCCTTGGTTGCCACGGGCATCGGTTTGTTTGATCCAGCCAACGATTTGGCTATTCGCGCTGTATATATCTTTCTTTTAAATGTCGCAGGGATCCTTTTTGGAAGCATTGTTTTATTTCTTGTTTTTGGGATTAATCGTGAACATCGAGCGATAAAAAATAATCTTACATAAACCCCCATACCTAATTTATGTTTTATGTATATCTAATCAGGAGTAAACAAGATAATAACTTGTACACCGGACCTACTAATGATTTGCGGAAAAGATTGAGTGAACACAACAAGGGATTAAACCGTTCTACAAAACATAGAACTCCTTTTGAGCTGATATATTATGAAGCATATAAATCAGAGCACGACGCGCGGATTAGGGAACAAAGTTTGAAATTGCGTGCGAATGCGTTCAGGCAGTTAAAAAGAAGGATTCACGAAAGTTTAGTATTAAATTAGGTGTGGGGGTAAACCTATGCTAAGGGAATTCGCCAAATTTTTAAAAGAGTTCAACATTGTATCTTTGGCCGTGGGTTTTGTGATGGGGACCGCTTCAACCGCATTAGTCGGATCACTGGTAAAAGATGTGCTTATGCCGATCGCCGAACCGCTGATGGGCGCTGAATCATGGAAAGAAGCGGTGTGGAATATCGGCCCGGTTAACATAGCCATCGGCTCTTTTGCGGCTGAACTTTTTAATTTTCTCATTCTGGCTTTAATCATTTTTTTAATCGCCAAGAAGCTTCTTAAAATGGAAGCGGCGAAAAAATAATGGATATTAAAAAAACAAATTGCATAATCATTCATGGCTGTCCATCCGATGCTGAAAAGGCAATGAATCCTGAAACAAGAACTTACGACAAACACTGGATTCCTTGGCTCAAACGAAATCTTATAGCTGCCGGAATAAAAACAGAGACACCGCTGATGCCTGACCCGTGGGAGCCAGATTACCAAAAATTCAAAACGGAGTTTGAAAAATACGAAGTTGGCGAAAACACAATTTTGATAGGGCATAGTTGCGGCTCCACTTTTTTAGTTCGTTGGCTTGTTGAAACAAAGAGAAAAATTTTCAAACTTATTCTCGTCGCTCCGTGGAAAATTCCCGACAAGGATGATGAGTTTAGAAAAGAATTTTACACTTATCCAATTGACGAAAATATAAAATCGAGAGTGGGCGAAATTTTGATGTTTACTGCCGATGACGAGGAAGACAAAGGAAAAGAAAGTTTGAAAATTTTTCATCAAGCATTGGGCGGTGAGATTATAGAATTGAAAGGACGTGGACACTACACACTCGGCGACATGGGCACGGAGGAATTCCCGGAATTATTAGAAAAAACAACATAGTCAACATGATTCAAAAAATCGCTGGCTTTTTAACAATCATTGCGCTCACATTTTCGCAGGGCGGTTTTACCATCGCTCAAACCCTCAATACCGGAACTTCAACCACAGAGACGATGCCGGTTGAAGAAACCGCAACTCCTCCGGCTGACACCACCGCTCCGGTCATCTCCGGCGTTGCTGTAACATCGATTGGTGTAAACGACGTGACGATCGTTTGGTCAACCGACGAGGCCGCCGTTTCCACGCTTGAATACGGCACGACAAATGCCTACGGCCAGTCGGCAACCCTGCCGGCAACTGCGCTTCTTGCGCATACTGCCACACTCACCGGTTTAACCGCCAATACGACATATCACTACTGCATCCATGCAACCGATGCGGCTGGCAATAAGTCCAGTTCCTGTAGCCACACCTTTACCACTGAAGCGGAAACGGCTACTGAACCGGTCGCTTCAGATACTGATAACGACGGCGTATCTGATACCGAAGAAATTGGCACCGGAGTCACGGAAGAATCCAGCCCGGAAGCTAGCGTGACGGATCCCGAGCCGCTCCCTGACACCGACGGCGACGGTACTCCCAATTATCTTGACCCCGATGATGACGGCGACGGCATTCTCACCGAAACCGAGAACGCCACTTCGACAATCTCAGGGCAAGCCACTTCTACCTCGACAATAAACGGCACGGCTACAACAACTCCAGACACAACCACCTCGACTTCTACGGAAGAAACCATTGTGGATTCTGACGCCGACTCCGTGCCTGATTATCTTGAGCCAAACACGACCGACACGGACGGTGACGGCGTTACCAACAATCTTGATCCGGACGATGACGGTGACGGCGTGCCAACCGTTGATGACGGCACCATTACCAACGATCCTGTTGAACCGGTTGATACGGACAACGATGGTACGCCGAACTATCTTGATCCAAACGATGACGGCGATGCAATTTTCACTACAGACGAAGAGACCGCCACTTCCACTGATCCTACAGCTGTAGACACTGACGGCGACACCGTTCCGGATTACCTTGAATCAAACACCACTGATACCGACAGTGATGGTACTCCTAACGTAAGCGACCCGGATGATGATGGAGATTCCATACCCACATCCGATGAAGTAATTACCGACACCTCGGACATTGACGCGGCCGTGGACGAAGCCGTTGTCGATACCGACAGCGACGGCATACCGAATGCGCTTGACCCTGATGATGACGGGGACGGCACGCCAACCGCAGAGGAGGATACTAATAATGACGGATCGGTTATAAACGACGATACAGATAATGATGAAATTCCTAATTTTGAAGAGCCGAACGATGTAGACAGCGACCAGGACGGACTTACAAACAATATAGATTCCGACGATGACGGTGATACCGTGCCGACTTCACAAGAGTCAGTGAATGTTCCGGTACCGGTAAGCTCTGGTGGCGGAG
>JBBTRS010000002.1:0-32213 GCA_038065115.1 Patescibacteria group bacterium | reverse complement strand
CATCGTCTAAAATCATATCCACTAAAACATAACCCGGGTAAATTTTTTCTTCAACTTGTTGCCGTTTTCCGCTTTTTATTTTTATTTTCTTTTCCTTGGGAACGATAACATTGAAAATCTTGCCCTGCATCTCCAAGGATTCTATTCTCTGTCTTAAATAACGAACAACCGCGTCTTCATAGCCGGAATAAGTGTGAATGGCGTACCAATGGCGTTCTTTTTCTGGTAATTGTTTTGGCATTTTATTTTACAAAAAATTTATCTAATAAAGAAAGAAAAGCAAAATCAAACAGGCCCAAAAGCAAAGCCATAATCACCGAAAATCCGATTACAAAAATAGTGTAACGAATAGTTTCTTGGCGAGTCGGCCAGTTAATTCTTTTGAATTCTTGCATGGCTTCCTGCAAAAAATTTTTGATTTTAGTAAACATATCTTTACTGGGAATTATATATCTAAATTCTTAACGGCGGTAGCATGAGCCTGAATAAAATTTTTACGGGGTTCGACTTCCTCCCCCATAAGAATATCAAAAAATCTGTCAGCTTCAATCGCGTCTTCTATTATCACTTGTCTCAATTGACGGGAAGCCGAATTCATCGTCGTTTCCCAAAGCTGTTCCGGATTCATTTCACCCAAACCTTTATAACGCTGAATTCCCGCCCCAACCTTTCCGTCTTCGGTCCAAGATTTTAAAACGCGATCTTTTTCTATTTCTTTATAAACATAACGCACTTCCTTGCCTTTTTGAAGCCGGAAAAGCGGCGGTTGAGCGATGAAAAGATGGCCGTTTTCAATAATGGACACGAAATAGCGATAGAAAAGAGTCAGTAATAAAGTCCGAATATGCGCTCCATCGGTATCGGCATCGGTCATAATAATAATTTTGTGATAGCGAAGTTTGGAAAGATCAAAAGCGTCGCCGATGGCCGTTCCGATAGCAATAATTAAATTTCTTATTTCCTGATTCAACAACATTCTGTCCATTCTCGCTTTCTCCACATTGAGAATCTTGCCACGCAAAGGCAAAATCGCTTGAGTCCGCCGATCGCGTCCTTGTTTAGCTGAACCTCCGGCGCTATCGCCCTCCACGATAAATAATTCCGATTCCGCGGGATTGCGGGAACTGCAGTCGGCTAATTTACCCGGCAAAGTCATTCCTTCCAAAGCCCCTTTTCTTAAAACCGTTTCTTTGGCGGCTTTGGCGGCTTGACGGGCCTTAGCAGTCAAAAGACATTTTTCAATAATTTTCCGACCGTCGGCCGGATAACGTTCAAAAAATTCTTTAAGCGATTCGTTAACCACGGTCTCAACGGCCGTTCGGGCTTCCGGATTTCCCAATCGGGCTTTAGTTTGGCCTTCAAATTGAGGCTCTCCGAGTTTTACCGAGACCGCCACCACCAAACCTTCGCGGACATCTTCGCCGATTAAATTATCATCGGCTTCTTTAAGAAATCCTTCCCGCCGACCAAAATCATTGATGGTTCTCGTTAAAGCCGAGCGAAAACCGGTTAAATGCATTCCGCCGTCGGGGGTATAAATATTATTGGCGAAACTGACTTCTTGAGCTTCAATTTCGTTAGTGTAAACAAAAGCCGATTCCACTAAAATTTTTTCGTAATTCCGGCTTTGATAAAAAACTTGATTTTGGATTGGTTCTTTATTGCCAATCAAATAACGGACAAATGATTTTAGTCCGCCTTCAAAATAAAAACCGTAAGCTTCCGGATTTCCGGAACGGCTGTCAATAATTTCTATTCGCAATTTCGGCGTCAAATAAGCCTGCTGACGCAAATGAGTAATAATTTTTTTTAAATCAAGTTCAACATTTTGAAAAATTTCAAAATCGGGTTCAAAAATTACTTTAGTGCCGGTCTGCTCGTGTCCCTTCGGGACATCTCTATCCCTACGGGATATCTCCCGAAGGGAGACCATAGGGATACATTTTCCTTCTTTCCGAACTTTATATTGCGGTTTCCCTTTTTCGTATTCCTGGGAGTAAAGACTGCCGTTGCGACAAACTTCAACCCGCAACCATTTGGATAAAGCATTGACGACCGAAACACCAACGCCGTGAAGTCCGCCGGCCACTTTGTAAGACTCGCCGCCAAATTTACCGCCGGCGTGCAAAGTGCATAACACGGTTTCCAAAGCCGATTTTTTGGTATGAGGGTGAATATCTACCGGAATACCGCGGCCGTCATCGGCCACCGCCACCCGATTATTTTTTAACAACTCCACTTTGATATTTTTGGCATAACCGCCCATCGCCTCGTCAATGCTGTTGTCAACCACTTCCCAAACTAAATGATGAAGCCCGTCAACGCCGGTTGAACCGATATACATCGCCGGCCGTTTTCTAACCGGTTCCAAGCCCTCTAAAACGTAAATATCCTTGGCTTCGTAAGAAACCGGTTTTTCTTTGGTCGCGACAACTTCGTTGTTTTCTTTTTTAATTAATTTTTCCTTGCTTTTTGCCATATTTTCTAAATTAAAACACCCCAAAAAACATCATTTAGGGTGTTTTAATTCTAACAAAAAATCAATCCCAAAGCAACCCTAGCAGCCGAACTCGCCTTTGCCGCAGGGCGAAGGCAATTCTTGAGCCTTTGGAACGCCGGCTTCTTTGCCGCTAACAATATAATCTTCCGCTTTCGTTTTGGTTTCGCCGTCATGATTCCATAAATTCCAAAAATAACGCCACTCGTTCCAGCCAATGCCAAGATGCTTGACGTAGATTCCTTGCTCGGTAAGCATTTTTCCGATTTTCCTTCCAGTCATACAGGGCATGCTATAGCAATAAACAATAATGTTTTTATCGGGGTTATTTTTAATCAATTCCTTGAATTGTCCGATTATGCGGTCTTTCTCGTCGTAAGCCGAAGTGTTTGGATCTTTATACGCGGGAATATTCACCGCGGTGATAATATGCTCTTTTTCGTATTCCTCCTGGCTTCGCAAGTCCACTAAAACATAATCGTCTGTTTGGCCTTTAGACATTTTTTGACGCACGCTATGCGGACTGACATGAACCGCGTTTTCAATTTCGTAAAATTCCTTAATAAGTTCTTGTTCGGTCGGTTTCTGATTACCCTGAAAAACAAAAACTGCGCCGCTGCCAACCACAGCGCCGATAATTGATGAAATAATTATTGTTTTAATTGTTTGATTCATGATTAATTATTATTTTAGGACTGTTTGAATAATGGATTTAAACTCTTCGTAGCTTCTTGGATTTTGTAATTTCTCCCCGTTCAAAAAGAAAGTAGGTGTCGCGTTTATTCCAATCCGAAGACCGTTTTGATAATCAGTATTTACTTTATCTTTTATTTCCTTTGAATCAAGATCGGCCCTGAACCGCTCCGCGTTTAAACCAAGCGATTCGGCATACTGCTTAAAAAAATCTCCGGCCTTTCTTTGATTTGACCATTCTTTTTGGTTTTCAAAAATAATATCGTGCATCTCCCAAAACTTGCCTTGCTTGCCGGCGGCTTCCGTGGCGCGCGCCGCTAAATCGGCATTTTGGTGAATTTGACGCAAAGGAAAATGACGATAAACCAAAGCGATTCGGCCGTCAAACTCTTTCATAATTTGTTTTATCACGGAATAATACGCGCCGCAAGCCGGACACTGAAAATCGCTGTACTCAACAAGAACGACCCCTGCTTCTCTATTTCCTTCAATCTGATCAGAAACAGAAACAGCGTTGACCGAAAAAACCGCTTGCTCGGTAGACGACTGGTTTGAAAATCGCGCCAATCCCCAAACCAATCCCCCGACAGCAAAAAAAATCGCAAACCAAACCCCGCCGAATTTCAAAATCTTTATTTTTTTTCGGCGTTGTTGTTCGTTCAATTTTTCTTCTTGCCGTAATTCCCGGCGTTCTTGTTTGGCTGAATATTGTTCTTGTGGTGTTTCCATCTGATAATTTTATCAAAAACTACCGGTCAAAACCAGCCGACCAATTCCCCTGCCAATCGCCAGCCTGTCTGTTGAAACTCCAAACAAACGAAACCGCCATATTTTAATTACACGCCACAACTGCCACCGCTTTTTTGAATAGGCGCGGTAAATTGACTCTTAATTCGCCGATACCCTGAACCGCTTGAGTAATCCGCTCCCAATAATTCTTTGGGGTCGGCTTCTTTCCACCCAACACCTTTTGAAGCCAAGTATTGCGCAATGGTTAAATACGTATCCGGAAACCAATAAGCGTTCACCTGAAGCGCGGCTTTATACATCGTTTCTTCTTTTGCGCCTTGCGACGCCATAAGCTCTAAAAGTCCCAGCATCGCCATGCCGTGATTGCAATCGGGAAAATGAGTGGAATTATCGCAACACGGCCGATAGATGTTTTTGCTTACTTGTTCAACCAATTGCTGTTGTTCCGGCGTTAAAACAAAAAATTGATGCTGACTGTAATGGTCCATCGCGTTGCCCTGGGCCAAAGTCCAGCCACCCGTAGAAGCGAAATTTCCGGCTCCGCCGTATCGTGAATCGTTCATCGGCCCATTTTCTAAAATTTCATTTTTCGCGCCCAAACCTAAAGCCCAAAAAAGATTAAGAAGAAATCCGGCGTTTTCTGAGGTAATTCTTATATCACCGTTATTCGTTTCCTCGAGGAGTCGCCGGTCAACTTCGCTTATGCCTCCTCTGCTCGCGTAAATAGAATCAAACTTTTGCCGATCTATAACGCCGGCGCTCGCGAGTTTCAATCCAAGATCGCCCCAACGAACCGGCAAAATAACCCCCTCGGACGGCAATAATTCCTCTTCCGAAGTCAAAGCTAGGTCGCTTAAACTCGCCGTGGCCGTTTCTTTTTGCGAAGCATTGTTTTTAAGCCCCGTCGCGTATATCCACCCCCCGACAATGATCAACGCAGAAATAAAAATACTAACCGAAAGCCCATAGTTTTTTTTAACCGGTTGAACTTCCGGCAATTCCTCAATGATTTTATTTTCTGTTTCGTTTTCCATAATTTTAGATTTATTTTTCATCGCAACAATCAACAAGCTTGTCCACGATATCTTTAAACGACCACGGTTTTCCCGCCTGCGCCGACTCGCCTGCGTGCCTGCCTGAGTGTTGCTCGCTGTCAAGCGAAGCGCGGGCAGGGACTGCCTGCCGGCCAGACAGGACTTCGGCGGGCAGGTCACTCGCCGCGATTTTCTTAAAACCGGAAACGTCAATTAATTTAAGACGCAAGGCCCAAAACATAGAATACATTTTATGCGCCTTATCATACATCTCTTTCGCTTCGGCCTTTTTATTATCCGAGTGAAGCTTCGCGCCAACTTCAATGAGTCGCATAGCAGTCGCGAGCAAATGCTTTGCGATACACCAGGTCTCGCCTTCGTTTTTGTCTATCATCTTGGCAAGCAATTCCTTCCTCAAGTTCCGTGTTTCGTTTAGAAAATCAAAATATTCCGATTTCTCGGTTTTGACGCCGGTAAAGAAGAAATGCTCCTCAAGGCTTATCAGGTTCATAATCGCGAGGCTTAAGTCTTCTTCAATTGAAAGATCAACGCTTCCGGATTTTTTCATTTTTTCGGCCTTTTCAAGCAAGACATCAAATTGTTGTTTGGTAAACATAATAATTATTGATTAGAGAACAAATGTAATGATTCCGAGAGCAATCATGGCGATACCGCCCCAAATTCTCATATGCTTGGTTTCGGTTTTTTTCCACGCTTTGACTTTTTCAATAAGCGCGCTTTCGCTCGCGATAAGTAAAATCACCGCCAGCGGCAGAATGAATATCAAGTTGTAGAGTAAAAGATAACCGACTCCGGAAAAATACGTCCCTTGATCGTGAAGCAATCCAAGCACCATCAAATACGGCCCGCCGGTGCAGGGAAATTCGCACAAGCCCACCAACGCGCCCAAAAAAAACGCGGTCGGAAGCGAAGCCTTGTTCATAAGTTCAGCCATTTTGTGATGCGCCGATTGCGGAATGCGAAGCTTAATCGGAAATGACGGAAATAACTCGCTGATAAGACTAATGCCTCCAAGCGCGATTAAAAGCGCCGCTCCCACTTTTGCCATAAAATGCGGCGTATTGAAAAGATGAAGCGCCTGAAGAATTCCAAGGCCTATGAGAATATAAACCGTAAAAAGTCCCAAAACATAAATACCGCCGATTTTCAGAATACCTGACCGCGTTTTCCCGATTGAAAGCAAAAACGCGATCGTCAAAAGCAAAATCCCGAACGCGCACGGATTAATGCTGTCAATTAAAGCGGCGATTCCCACCAAAGGCAACAACCATTTTCCTTCGCCGCTTAATTTCCAAAGCGCGGTTGCGCTGTTATCGCTTATTTTCAAGAAAATCGCCGACCCGAACAATAAAATGCCGATTGAAACTAAAATTATAAATTTTTTACTCATGGAATTTAAGGAGTAACGACGGCGGCAAACATAAGCTCAATTGGTTGTCCGGCGTTGTTTTCTATGGTAATCGTTCTCTGAATTCGACCGACACCGGCCGGGCCATGCGCCGCCGGATCAAAAACAACTTCAACAATCGCTTCCTCGTTAGAATTAACCGTTTGGTTTATTTTAGGAATAGCTCCATGGCTTGGCATGCCATAAGGCCCGAACTGCCTGCCTCCGTTAATAAGGGTAGCGGTCGTGCACATGCATGAAGTGTAAACTTTATTAATGGCGACCGCTTCGTTGCTAGTATTTTTAATTTTGAACGCGTGTTTTACTTTTCCGGCTGCCATTGAAATCGCGCCGAAATCATAATTATTCGCTTCTGCCACGGTAAGCGTTCCGTTGCTGTTCACTTGAACAGCCGGCGCGCTCGTGGCATCCGGACGCGCGATCCAAATAATTCCTCCGAGAACCAAAATTACGATGATACCGATAATAATTTTATTCATAAGTATTGTATTAGCGAAATTACGAACCCAAAAAAACCCTAAACAATAGGAATACGCGGACGCGCAATTCAAAACCCGTTAGACAAACGGTTTTAAATCGGCGTCCTAAAAAGAAGCGGGGCTGTTTTCGTGCAAGGCCAGCCAACGAGCAAGCTCTCGTTTTTGAGGCGAAGAAAAACAAGCCTTGAAATTATACCAGCCTAAATTAAATTGAAACTGTTTAGAAAAAAACGAGGGAAAAACGCTAAAGTAAATAAAAAGAATAGACGCTAATCCAAGCAGGAAGATATTCGCCAAATTCGCGCTGAATGCGGCCAAAGAAAAACTCCGGAACGCTTCTAAATGAAAAGACACGTAGTCAAGCGGATTTACCTGCTTAGGACAATCAACGCCGCGAGATGTCGCCACGAAACAACCGCCATTAAGATTGTGTCCGTTAGTATGGGTCATAACCAGAAATCCCAAAACGGCGACACTGGTAAAACTAACTATCAACAAGATCGCGGATAAAATCTTCATACTTATAGATTATATCACAAATTAAATTTTTTGGCCTACGCGATAACACTGCGTCAAAACAACTTTGATAGACAGACGCGGTATGACTCTTTTGTTAAATTTTCGCTTTTTTTAACAAAGCTGAATTTACGACAACAGTGAGCGAACTTAACGCCATTGCCGCCGCGGCGATAACGGGATTAAGCAAGCCGAAAGCGGCTAAAGGAATCGCGGCGGCGTTGTAAGCGAACGCCCAAAACAAATTTTGCCTGATTTTTTTCATCGTCAGCCTGCCCAGTTTGATGCTGATCGCCGCATCGCGCAAATCATTTTTAACCAAAATTATGCCTCCGGTTTCTTTGGCGATATCGCTTCCGGAACCGATAGCTATGCCGACATCGGACTGGGCAAGCGCCGGCGCGTCGTTAATGCCGTCGCCAACCATCGCGACTTTTTTACCGGCTGATTGCAATTCGCGTATCTTATCAAGTTTTTGCCCGGGCAAAATTTCCGCCATTATATTTTTAATACCGGCTTGCCGCGCGATAGCTTCCGCTGTTTTTTGGTTATCTCCGGTAAGCATCCAGGTTTCTATCCCCGCGCTTTCTAAATCCCTGAAAACATCCCCTGCCTCTTCTTTGATAACATCAGCCATCGCCAAAACGGCTTTGATTTTATTCTGAACGACAAGAATCATAACCGTCTTTCCCTGGTTTTCCAACTTACCGATGTCTTCAATATGCGGCGATAAATCAAGCCCCAAATCTCGCATCAGGCTTTTATTTCCGAGATGAGCTTGCGTTTCTTCCCCGTTATCCAAAATCAAAATTCCTTTCAACCCCTTGCCGGCAATCGCCTTGAAATCTTTTAGTTTATAAAGTTCGATATTTTCTTTTTTTGCTTTTTTAAGCATCGCCTTGCTTAAAGGATGTTCGGAGTTTTGTTCAAGAGACGAGGCTATTTTAAAAATTTCTTTTTGATCATTTTCAAAAGCCAAGATATCGGTTAACTCCGGCTGGCCGCGCGTGATGGTTCCGGTTTTGTCAAAAACCATCGTATTTATTTTTTCAATTCGTTCCAAATATTCGCCGCTGCGGATTAAAATTCCCGCTTCCGCTCCGCGGCCGACGCCCACCATTAAAGCGGTCGGCGTGGCAATGCCCAAAGCGCAAGGGCAAGAAATAATCAAAACCGCCACGAACGCCAGAATCGCCGCCGTTAAGTTTCCGACGATGAGCCACCAGATAAAAAAAGAAAGCAACGCCGCGGCAATTACCGCCGGAACAAAATAAGCGCTTGCTTTATCGGCTAATTTTTGAATGGGAGCGCTGGACGATTGCGCCTCTTCAACCATTTTAACTATCTGCATCAAAGCTGTTTCCGAACCGACTTTGGTCGCCTTGAATCTGAAAGAACCGGTTTGATTGACGGTGGCGCCGATAACTTTATCGCCGGCTTTTTTCGCCACCGGCAAACTCTCGCCGGTGATCATAGCTTCGTTTATTTCGGATTCCCCTTCGATTATCACGCCGTCAGCCGGTATCTGCTCTCCCGGCCTGACAATCACAATTTCACCGGTCATTATTTCTTCGGCCGATATCTCAATTGCTTTGCCTTCGCGTTCCACGCGCGCCGTCTTCGGTTTTAAATCAAGCAATTTTCTGATGGCCGCGGATGATTTTTTCTTGACGTAATCCTCCATAAATTTTCCCAAAAGAACGAAAGCGATAATGACGGCGGAAACTTCAAAATAAACGTCTTTTTCTTTTATCGGCAACAAACCCGGGAAAAACAGCACGACCGAGCTAAACGCCCACGCCGTAAGCGTTCCCATGGAAATAAGAAAATCCATATTCATTATCCTGTTTTTGATAGCCCGATACGCGCCTTTGTAAAATGTCCACCCGCCGATAAACTGAATCGGGGTCGTCAAAATAAAAAGCCAATAGCCCCAGGTGAACCAAGGCAGAAAAGGAATCGGCGCCCAGGTGATTAGCGTTACTCCCGCGGCAAGCGTCAAAGTTGCAAAAACGCGCAGGGCCGCGATAAACAAAACGCCGGAAAGCGCCACCGCGACTCGCCTTTTCATTGTTTTAAGTTCTTTTTCCGGCGATTCAAATGTTTCCAAACATTTTTCGCTGCAAAAATAACGCGTCCGCCCGTCAAAAGTTTTTGAGATCGCGTTTTTTTTATCAATCCGCATTCCGCATACCGGATCAACCGCGAAACCATTTGAATTCCCGCCGTCTCCGCCATCGGTGTCAAAAAAAGCCTTGTAGCCAAGACTGTTAACGGTTTCAATCACTTTTTGTCCCGTGATTTTTTCGCTGTCAAAATTAACAAGCGCCTGTTCCGTTGAATAACTGACTTCGGCAGTTTCCACGCCGCCAAGCTCTTTGATTTTTTTTGCTATATTCAGCGCGCACGAAGCGCAATGCATTCCTTTTATTTTAAATTTCTGCTTTGTCATGTTATTCAATAAATTATAGCAAAAAATGTATTAAATAATTAGGAGCAGTGCCCGGCAAAAAAGTTTTCTTTTTCTTCTAGAGAGAAAAACTCGTTGCGCCATGCCAGCCGATAGGCAGGCAAGTTTTGTTGCAATTCAAACATGAATTCAATTTGTAAAAATAGAAAGGGGTTGTGAGATTTCTCTCACAACCCCCCATTGGAACATCCGGACTACATTAATCCGTAGTCGGTGTTGTAGATGTGGTAGCCGCAGCAGAGGCAGAGCGCGAGGTAGCAGTTCGCGATGTAGTCCTCGGTTCTGCCGCACTTCCGACACCGCCGTGTCTGCACTTCCTTATACCGCGCCATCGGTTGTCCGCAGTGGCGAATCGTCCAGCAGGTCTTCTTACCGAAGATTCCCGGATTGGGTTCGCGTCGCTTCTCGCCGACGTTTTCCCACTCTGGTCCGTGGTCAAGGCACATACCATGACTACACTGATCGTGGGAACACTTCTGATCTGTAAGATCGTTATGGTCCATAGCGATCCTCCTTTCTGGCCACCCATTTTCTTAGGTACCGATTACTATAATACACGAAACAAGCTGAAGGTCAATGACAAAAAAATCAGCATCTCTGCTGTTTCTTGATTCAAATATTATGAATTCAATGATTAAAAACTTTTCTTTTCTTCTTTCAAAATCGCCAATTCGTTTTTGCCCCGAAAATTGAATACGAATTTAGTCGCCGGGTGCTATGCCTACCGACAGGCAGGCGCAAATCAAAAAATCGGGAAGTCCAGTTTGGTGCGCGGGAGAGGATTCGAACCTCCAAACCCTTGCGGGCACTACCACCTCAAAGTAGCGCGTCTGCCGTTTCGCCACCCGCGCGTTTTCTAGGCGTTTTCTTTTACCTCTTCGCCTCCGGCTATTTTAGTTTCTATGATTTCGTCTGCGATCTCTTTTTTAGCAATTTCTTTTTTTAATTTTTTCCGGCTCTCTTTCACGGACTCTCCTCTCAAATAATAAAGTTTCGCCCGCCGAACTTTAGGCGTTCTGGCGATTTCTATCTTTTCAATATTCGGAGAATGGAGCGGAAAAATTTTTTCCATCCCCACGCCCTGGCTCACTCTGCGAACAGTAAAAGTCGCCCCGATTTCAGAACCATGTTTCCGGCCGATAACCGTTCCTTCAAAAATACTAGCCCGTTTTCTGCCCCCTTCCTTGGTCTTTTCGTATACCCGAATCGTTACCCCCGGCCTAATTTGATCTAAAATAGATTGTTCCATATTTATTCAGTCTAACTTTTTTCGTTAAGAGTGTCAATAATCAGTTTTAATTCTTCCGGCAATTCCGCTTCAATCATAATCCGATGCCCGTCGGCTGAACTAAACTCCAAAGAAACGGCGTGCAAAAACTGTCTATTTAAATCAAAAGGCGGTTTTGATTTTTGAAACCCATACAATTTATCGCCAACCACCGGATGACCAAGAGAAGCCAAATGAACCCTGATTTGATGAGTCCGGCCGGTTTTTGGCGTTAATTCCACTAAAGAAAAACCATTGAAATATTTTTTCACCTGATATTCGGTCACCGCTTCTTTTAAGTCTTTGGCTCTTTTCTGCCAGACGGTTCTTTTGATTGAACCAGTTTTAATGCCGATGGGAATTTTTATTTCGCCGAATTTCGGCTCCAATTTGCCCCAAACCAAAGCCAGGTAAGTTTTTTTTATTTGACGGGTTTTAAAAAGATTTTTTAAGTATTCAAAAAACTCCTGATTACGGGCGATTAAAATAACTCCGGAGGTGTCGCGATCCAGCCGATGGACAATCCCCGGCCGAATTTCCGGTTCGTCACCAACATTTTTCACTTCCGGATATTTTTCTAAAATCCAATCCACCAAGGTCTCTTCCCTTAAATCTTTTATCGGGTGCGTCAAAACCCCGGCTGGCTTGTTAACCGCTATAAAATCACTGGTTTCGTAAATTAAAGAAATCATTTATCCGCGAATTTTCTCTTGACTATCATTGCCTCGATTTCTTTTGTTCTGCCGTGATAGAAAGATAATCGTTTAATTTTTAGCTGTTATTTCGTTGCCGGTTTTCAATTCTATGATAAATTTCGCTCCTTTGTTTCGGCCTTCGCTTTCCGCCCAGATTTTTCCTTGATGGGCTTTAATAACGCTGGCGGCAATAAACAAACCGATGCCTCGGCCCGTGGTGTGAATTTTTTGAGCTTGTTCGCCTCTTTCAAAATATTGGGTGAAAAGGCCCTCAATCTCTTCGGGATCAATGCCGATGCCCGTATCTTGAACCGAAATTTGGAAAAAACCGTCAATTTGTTTGCCTTGAATAATAATTTCTCCTTTAGGAGTATATTTCACGGCGTTATCAATAATATTGGAAAAAACAATTTTAAGTTTTTCCAAATTAGCCGGAATCAAAGGCCAGTCTTTATCGTTTTCGGGCAAAATTTTAACAACAAGTTTTTTGATTAAAATCTCTTCCTGGAGATTTTCTACGACATCTTCAATAATATTTTTAATATCAACGGGCTGGAAAATTAAAAGCTTTTTGCCAAGCTGAAGCTGGGAAACATCCAATAATTCATTAACCAGTTTAGCGATGCGGTTAGTGGCATTTAAGGTTTTTTCTACATAACTTTCTTTGGTTTTTAAATCAAGTTTTTGTTTTTTTGACAAAAACACCGATAAATATCCTTTCATGATAGTCAATGGGGTTCTTAAATGATGCTGGGTGGCCAAAATAAATTGGTCTTTAACGCTGTTTAAATTTTCTAATTCAATTCTCGCCTTTTTTTCTATTTCGTAGGCTTTGCTAATTTCAGCCGTTTGTTTACGAACTTTATCTTCAAGATGAACATTGAGGTCGGTGAGGCTTTTATTCGCTTGGTCAAGTTCCTTGGTTATCTGTTTAAGATCTTCTTTTTGTTTAACTTCGGAAATAACGCTCCGGATGGTGAGAATGCCGAAAAAAAGAGCAAAAATAAAAGTTACCACGTGATAAATTAGTTCCGTCTTTTCATGCGCGTTAAGCATCCCCGCGAATAAAAGCATCCAGATAACAATAGTTGATAACTCGGCAATAACAACTTTGATATTGAAAAGCTTGAACCGCGTGATTGAATAGAAAAGACCTAGTATGTAAAGAGGGACAAACCAGCCGCTCAAGGCCGGAATTGGAACTTCATACCAAAGCAGCCAAAACGTTGAACCTCCAAGAGAAGAAATATAAAGAGACCAATTAACAATCTTGATTTGTTGGCGAGCCTCCAGGCTTACATCCTTGTTTGAAAGCGCCTTGCGAAGAAGAAGAAAACTCGCCAAAAAACAACCCAGAAAAAAAACGGGAAAAAAAACAAAAAGAGTTCCCCGACCGGGCCAGAGGGAATCCCACGATCTCGGATAATTGTTTTCGTTGACGAGCAGTCCGGTTTTAGCAAAAATATCCGAAGTGATGATTATCAAAAAAAAGCACTGAAGAAACTGACTTACCCGATACCAATATTTATGGAATTTCCCGGTCAGCGATTCAATTGATCGAATGGAGAAAGCGAGACTGTAAAACGGAAGAAAAATAGTAAAAAACACAGACCATTTATTAAAAAGAAGCGATTGGGCGGGATTTTGAACAACCTGAGCCAGGAAGTGAGTCAACGCCCAGCCAACATCAGCAATAGCAAGGTGAGTAAGCGCGCGGGCGACTAAATTTTCGCGATAGGCGGTAAAAATCAAAAAAAGCGCGGTCACTCCTCCGGTCACAACATTGAAAAGAATGCTTAAGTTATAAATAAAATGCAAATCCATATTATTTCTATAAATAACCCTTTTTATAATTATATAACATTATAACGCTTTATATAATGAAAAGCCCTCCGGTGTTAATGGGAGGGCTTTTCATTTTTTTACGCCTGCCAGCCAGAACAGCGCGCGAGACCGCGAGAACGCCTACAAAGAATTCAAATCGGAATCAATCGTCTGAAATTCTTTATCTAAATCGCTGATGTCAATGCTGTCCAATTCTTGATTGATAACGGATGTAGTGTCTCCTCCAATGGCAGATGAATCTTGCTGATTAGTTTCCGAGGCCGCTGGAATATTGTCCAAGGGGACGATAATTTTTCCTTTTTGAGCCTGCCAATACCAAATCGCCAAAACAATCGCCACCCCAACTATAAAAAAAATGAGGTTTTTTTTGTTTTTTGATTCAATTTTTAGTTCAGCGCTCGACCCCGTATTTTTTTCCATGTTTTGTTCCATATTTTTATTTTATTATTGAGCTGATTGAGTTGTCGTCGCCACTTCCAATTCATTAATCTTTGGAATCTGGGCTAAGACGACAGCCGCTTTTCTAACCGCTTCTCTGGCAGTTTTTACGGTTTCTTCCACGCCGGTTAAATCATCGTGAAAAGCCCGCCGAATTTTGCCAATATCAATTTTCAAAGAGTCTTCGGTATTAACAACCAAAGCGTAAACTTTTCCGGCTTGATTGGCAATCGCGGTCCGGCTGGCCGAAATAGCGTTAGTCGCCTCGGTAATGGCGGTTTTGACCGTGGCGATATCAACACCATTGGCTTCCGCTTTAGCGGCTCGGTTGGAAATTCTATCCAAAGATTTTTCTAATTTTTCCAAAACGGCCGAAAAATGATCCAAACGGCGCTTATTCAATTCGTTAATCTGATTATAAACTCTTTCAACAACCTGCTTTTTACGCTCATCTTTGATTTTAACCAGTTTCGCTTTCAATTCTTCTTTTTGAGTTTCAATTTTTAGTTTCACCTCTTCTCTTTTGGCTTCAATTCTATTTTTGAATTCTTCTTTTTTGCTTTCCAGTAAATTCTTCGCTTCTTTTCTTTTCGCTTCAAATTCCTGTTTTATCGTTTCTCTGTTTTGCTTAACTTCTTCCCGGACATTCTGCCTTACTTCTTTTGCTTCTTCCCGAATACCCTGCCTCGCTTCTTTGGCTTCATTTCGAACATCTTGTCTTAACCCTCTTACATCTTCTCTAACATCCTGCCGCTTTTCCTGAGTCTGCTGACGCGCATCCTGACGAATATCTTTTATTCCTGTTTGCGCCGCGGCTAAACCAAGCGACCCGATCATCATCGCTGAAACAATTAAAGAAACAATGATTTTTTTCATAAATTAATTAATATTTAACTAAACGACCTTTATTTAGATTAAACAATAATATAATAATCCGCGATAATCTTCAACTGTTAAATTCTTGAGCCGCGTTTCTATAAGAACAAAAATCGCAATTCGGCGCTGATTTTGGCAAAACATCAGCCGCCAAACAATTATAAGCGTCCATTATCACCTGCTCAATCCAATTATCCTTTCCCTTGTAGGGTAATATTTTAACGTCAAATTCCAGCTTTCCGTCAAAAGCCTCTTTATCCGCTTTGCCGTTACAATACACGAAATAACCGGTATCGCTGACTTTAAAATCATTTTTCCGAAAGAGCCATTGGTAGATTTCCATTTGTCGTTTATAACCTATCTGCCAATCGGCGTCTAAATTGACTTCATCGCTTTTTGAAGTGGCTTTATAATCAACAATGCTTAGCTCCCCTCCGGGATTGACCCAAATATCATCCACACCGCCGGTAATGAGAAAGTTAGTTGCCGGATGCAGATATTGGATTCCTCCGCCCAAAGCATCGCGCCATTCGTTCATTTTCTCGTGCTGAAACGGAATCAAATCCAAACCGTAAGCCTTCATTAAAGGATGGGGAGAGCCGTTTTCACGATGAATATCAAATTCTTTTTTTAATAATTTATCCACCGCGGAATTTAAACTGAAAGGGAAACCCGGCGGCTGGGAAACCCCCAAGCGCCTGTCAAGATAAAAACACTTCGGACAATTTAAAAATAAATCAATCTTGCTGCGGCTTAATTTATACGGGATTTTTGATCCCGGCTCAAAAAGATTTCGCGTTCTTTTAGGGTTATAAAATTCCGACATAAACTTTTTCCATTATTACCGGAATCAACGGCTTGTCGCCGGAATCCGTTTTTACGCTTCCTATTTTATCAACCACTTCCTGGCCTTCAACGACTTTTCCAAAAATAGTGTAATTATGCGGCAAAGGATAATTCTCAAGCATTATAAAAAATTGGCTGCCGTTGGTATTCGGGCCGGCGTTGGCCATCGCCACCACTCCTTTTTGATAACCGGCTTTGGCTGATTCCGTTTCGGGATTTAATTCATCTTCAAATTTATATCCCGGTCCGCCCGTGCCGTTACCGCTCGGATCCCCGCCCTGAATCATAAATCCCTTGATAACGCGGTGGAAAATTAAACCGTCGTAAAATCCTTTATTAGCCAAAGCGATGAAATTCGCGACTGTTTTTGGCGCGTCGGCGTCATAGGTTTCAAATTTGATTTCTCCAAGATTAGTTTTGATAGTAATTAATTGTTTCATTTTTTGAATGGTGGAATTTTCTATTTTAACCGACTTAGCGGCAGGACACGAACTCCATAATCCCCGCCCGGCTTCTTTCGCTTCCCGCTGGGCTTCAACAAGCTGGTCTTGGTATTTTACATCAGGCGGATAAGAATAAGAATAGCTAAATCCCTGCTTAACCAATTCCAAATTTACAAAAGCCTCGCCAATCCAAACATAACGCAAAAGCCGATTGTATTTATCCCGGTCCGTTACGTCTTTTTCCAGCCGCGCTATTTTGCCTTCAACTAATTCCTGGTTTTTCTTAAACGCTTCCACGCCAAAACATTCAACTGATTTTCGCGGGTTAACTGTCTCCGGCGCGTCAATTCCGATATATCTGACCACCTCTCCCCCTTCTATTTCAATGGTGTCGCCGTCAATAACGCGAATAACTTTGACTAAATCGCCATTGGCTTTATTCCCTGAAACATTTTCCTTTGCCGTATTCAACGCGGAATTATCAACCGGCTTCGTGTTGTTTTGTCTAAGTCCGTTGTTAACCCCAAGGCCGATCAATAGCGCCAAAACCACTCCTCCGATAATTAAATTTTTTTTAGATAGATTTGCGGGCGGCATTTTATATTTTTCTTGTTTGATTTTATTCGCCGTCTGACTCTTCTTCTAAATCGGTTTTTACTTTTTCAAATTCATTTTCCAGTTCCTTGAGCTGTTTTTTGCTTTCCTTGATAAGATCCGCCCCTTCTTTCACTTTTTCCAATCCCGTTTCCACGTCAACTTCTTCTTGCTCGTCAAACCAACTCACAATATCTTTTAATTTTTTTAATGAATCTCTTAAAGTATTTTTGGTCATAGTATTTTTTAATATTTTATTTACTGTTGATTAATTTCCTTAACCACGGAAGTTATGTTGCCGTCGGAAATCCTGATATCAAGCTTTTCTCCCGCTTTAACTTGCTTGACGGTTTTCACCACCTTTCCGGAAACCGAAACAATGCTGTAGCCCAGTTTAAGCTGGCGAGCCGGGTCAAAAACCCGCAACCGCTTTTCTATATCATCTAATATTTCGCCATTATTTTCAAATTCTTTTTTAAGACCGCTTAAAAGAGACTGGGAAAATAAAAATAATGTTTTTCTTTTATCTTTTATCTCGTAAGCGATTTTGGACAGGTTATTGCCGACAGCGTGCCGCAATTCTTCAAAAATCTGAAAAATATTATTAAAAAATCCCGCTATGTCCACGGAAAACGATTCAAGGCGGCGCATCGCCATAACAAGCGCTTCCTTGTATTGATACATTAGATCTTTTTCAACAACCACGATGTCATTCGCGATTTTTTCCCACGACTTATTCAGAGCAACGGCAACCGCGGTAGGGGTTGAAACTGCCTTATCGGCAACCAAAGACGCGAGCGGAATATCTTTGTCGTGGCCGATTCCGCAAATTACCGGAATTTTAAAATCCGCCATTCTCCGAACCAGGGTTTCGTTATTAAACGCCTGCAAGCTTTCCAAACTTCCCCCGCCTCTGATAATAACCAAGACGTCAATATCCTTGCCGTCAAAATATTTAATTGCCGAAAGCAAATTCCGCGCGGCAATCTGGCCTTCAACCCGTGAATTGACGAAACTAATATGGTATCCGTATTTACCAAGATTATTAAGAAAATCGTGGATGACCGCGCCGGTTTCGGAAGTAATCAAACCGATTTTCCGCGGAAATTCCGGAATCGGTTTTTTTCTTTCAACGGCAAACAGCCCTTCTTTTTCTAATTCCCGCTTTAATTTATCATACGCTTTTTTAAGCGCGCCTTCTCCGACAAGTTCCACCGCCGAAACTCTCAGATTAAACCGTCCGGACGGCGCGTAAACTTCCGGAAGACCGTCAACAATAATCTCCATGCCAATTTCTAAAGCAACACCGCTTAATTCGTAATTATTTTTCCACATAAAACAGGAAAGAACGCCTTCGTTGTCTTTGTCTTTTATGGAAAAAAATAAATAACTGTCTCTGATATCCAAACTGCTGACTTCTCCCTGAACGCGCGCTCCATACCTCCTGAATTCCGCGTTAAGAAAATTCAAATAAGCGCTTATCGTGTACGGTTTTTTATCTTGACCGTCTTCTTCTTCCTTCCCAACGACATTTTCTTTGTCAATTCCCGAACTTCCGTTAACCAACGCCAATATGCTTAGGCCGTAATTATTAAATTTTTTTTCCTTGATTCCCTTGATAGACATTAACTCCTCTTTTGTTTTTGGCTCAAGCGAGGCGATAACTTCAAGCGCGGCATTAGATAACACGCGAAAAAGATCAACGCCTTCTCTCTGCGCTTCGTCTTTTCTCCAGTCTTTTAATTTTTGCAGTAAATCATTGTTCATAACGACAAAATAAAATCAATTACCTGATAGCTCTATTTTTTAACAATTACATTTTTCGCCGTTGTGTATTAAAAATCTTCTTTCTCTTCGCAATCGGCAATGAAATCATCACTCATTTTTTCGAGTTTAAACGGCGGAATTTTGGCAAATTTTTCTTCGGTTTCTTTTGAAGCCAACTGAAAAAATTTATCTTTGACAAGAACTTCCGGATGAACTTGAAACGCGCGTTCATTCCAGCCAAGAAGATAAAGACCGGTCAGCCGACTAACCCGCGAAAGAGCGACATAGCCCTGCCCGAATTCAAAAACAGCCGAAAGGTCCATCACCGCCGCCTCCAAGCTCATTCCCTGGCTTTTGTGAACCGTAATCGCCCAAGCCAAACGAAGCGGCAATTGGGTAATTTTCGCCCGCGCCTTGTTGTCTTCTTCTATTGTCCAGTCCATCGGCTTAACCGAAACCCGCCTGCCGTTTCGCGTCCTGACAATCGGATAACCGCTGGTTTTATCAAACCCCGTAACCATGCCAAGCGTGCCATTGGCAAACCCGCTATTGGGATTATTTTTCGTAAACATCACCGCCGCGCCGATTTTTAAAGAAAGCGTTTCTGGCGAAAGACAGCCTCTTTTGAGCGCGGCCGCGAGCGAGTCGGGGCCTTGTGAAAACATAAAAAACGTTTTCGGCGCGCCTGAAAGTTGGGCGAGCATTTCTTCGTTAACGCGATTGACGTCAATATTGTGGGAGAAAAATTTCGGCACGCCGGCGGGCGCAGATAAATATTCTATTTTTCGCGTTTCAATGCGACGCAAATGGTTATCGTCAAAAATATTGCGCCGGATTGACGATAATATTTCCAGAAAATTGCTGTCGTCCTGCCGATACTGCTCGGTTAAATAACAAACGGTCGGATTCAGCTTCGCCCAAGACGAAGAGTCATAAGCGAAAAGAGACGGCAATTTTTCAATCAGTTCAGCTTGGCCGTTATTATCGTCCGCTCTTCTGACAATCGGCGGAAGTTGGAAAAAATCGCCGACCAGAATTATTTGCATTCCGCCGAACGGTTCCGGTCTTTGTTTGACTGCGCGACAAACAGCGTCAATCATAGAAAGCATTCCGGGAAGCAACATTGATATCTCATCTATAATCAAAACTTTGGCGCGGCGAACGCGCTTCGCTATGTATTTATTTAAAACAATTTTATTAAGATCGCTTTTGTCCAGTTTTGTTTTAATCCCTATGCCGCTCCAAGAATGGATGGTCATTCCGCCGATATGCGTTGCCGCGATGCCGGTGGAAGCCGTGATCGCCGGCTCAATGCCGGCTGACCGCAAATAGGCCACGTATTGATTAACCAGATATGTTTTTCCCGAACCGGGCTCGCCCGTCAAAAACACGTTCGCGCCGGTTTTAAGAATAGCAAGCGCCTGGGATTGAATCATTTAGATATTGCCTTGTTTTTGCACCCGGCCGACTTGCCCGTCTTTTAAACGCACTTTAATTCCATGCGGATGAAAACCGGAACTGGTGAGAATTTCGGATACGATGCCCCGAGTCAACCTGCCGGTCCTTTGATCGCTTTTTAAAACCACCTCCACTTCTTGGCCTATTTTAATATCCTCCCTGTTTTGTCCGTTCATAAATTTATTTATTTGATTACAATAATTTCAGAAAAAACATCACGGTTATTCCCAGTAAAAAAACGAAAAAATGAATTAACGATTTTCGCGGATTGACTTTGTGCTTTATTTCCGGAATCAAATCCGAACAAGCTATGTAAATAAAAGACCCGGCGGCGAAAGGCAAAAGAAAAATCATGGAATTGCCCATTATTCCCGACAAGAAAAATCCGAAGATTCCGCCAACAATGATAGTCGCGGCCGATAAAAAATTTAAAAACAGGGCTTTGCTTTTTTTAAATCCGCTATAAATTAAAATTCCGAAATCTCCAATTTCCTGCGGAATTTCGTGGAGAGCCACGGCCAAAACCGTAACAAAACCCAAAGGAATGGAAATAATAAAAGAGCCCGCGATAATCAAGCCGTCAATAAAATTATGAACGCAATCCGAAATTAAAATCAAATAAGAAAAATGGGCCGCTTCGTTATAAGCCTTGCCGTTAATGCGATTATCAAGTTGTTTGCCTGAAACCACTTGCGGGGAATCGCTTTGGTCGGGATAAATTTCGGGATGCTCTTTGGCGTGATGATGGTGCCATTTAATGGAATTCTCCAAGATAAAAAAAGCGCAAAAACCGAAAAGCAAAAATAAAAATATTTTTAAGATGGCGGGGTCTTCAGCGCCCGCTTTTTCAATTGCTTCCGGTATCAAATGCAAAAAAGCGCTTCCGATTAAAGCGCCGGCCGAGAAAGAAACCAGGATTAAAAGAATCTTGTCCAAAAATTCTTCTTTCAAAAACAAAATCACGGCTCCGATAAAAGCAATCAAACTGATCAAGAATGTGCTGATTAAAATATAAAGAAAAACGTCCATTTTTTTATTCAAAAAATATCTCTGGTTTTAATAATCTATTCCGCGAGCAAATTCAAAATGATTTTTATCATAACCTCTTTCTCTTGCGGATCGCTTTCGGCAACCATAAGCGCCAAAGCGACTAAGGCGTTATCGTTTATTTTTCTTTCCCCGTTATTTTTGAAAAGAAAATTATTTTTATCCAAGAAATACACAAAAATGAAAGAAGCGATTCTTTTGTTGCCGTCGGAAAACGGATGATCTTTGATGGTCAGGTAAATCAAATGCGCCGCTTTTTCTTCTCCGGTTTTATACAGCTCTTGGCCGTCAAATGTTTGATAAAGATTGCCGATAATGCCTCTGAACTTACTGCCGGCGTCATTGCCAAAGAGATCGCCTGACACTTTTTTAACAACCAATCTCTTTTTTATTTCGTTAATGATTCTAACGCAATCGCCGTATTCCAAAATAAACCGCGCTTCCCTCCCCTTCGGTTTTGATAATTTTCCGGCGTCATATTGCCCAAGAATAAAAAGCGTCCTGGAATAATCAGCCAGAAGATCCGATATTTCTTTTTCCAACCGCGTCTTAACGCGCGCCTCGTCTTTTAACGCTTCCTGAACCCCAATTTTTTCTTTTTTTGCTTGTTCTTTTGGCATATTGCTAAAATATAAAATTATTTACAAAATCAATTCTGTCGCGTCAATGATTTTTAGACTTTTAATCAAACAATCAAAACCCCCAAGCGTAAAACCTGAATTAACCAGTTTCCCCAAATTAAAGTCAAAAACGCCGCCAGGAAAAACGGCCAGCCGAGAGTAGTATACGCTTTTTTAAAAAAAATCCCGCGAAAAATAGAAAATAAAACGACGGAAACGAAAACTAACGGCACAAAAATCACAAAATTAGGCCAACCGACCAACAAAGCGGTTAAAAGGCCAATTTCAGTTTCGCCTTCTTCAAAAAACCGTTCCTTGTATTTTTTCAAAAATTTTAAAAATAAATA
The DNA here is from genome assembly GCA_038065115.1 of Patescibacteria group bacterium. GTDB lineage: Bacteria > Patescibacteriota > Minisyncoccia > UBA6257 > MFKM01 > MFKM01. The sequence continues at coordinate 10,102 of JBBTRS010000002.1, read as the reverse complement.
AAAAGCGAAGGCGACGCCAACGGTAATAAAAAGATTCAGCCAAAACCGGCCGTAAGCGTAAAACAGAAAATAACGCCGAGAATTAAGCAACAGCTTGGTCACGTCGTTTTGCAACCAAGCATAATATTGATTGACGGTTAGAAAAATGGCGTAAAAAATACGAGACGCTATTAAAACGATGATCAGTGATTTATAGCCAGACTGGCGACGAAACAGGTGCCGGAAAAAACCGAGCGAAAAAACAAAACCTAAAACAATTTTCGGCGCGAAAGAAATAATGGAAGATAGATAATTCATATAATAAACGATTTCTCTTATGTATTTTACACCCTAAAAAAATTTTGATAAAGTCTAGTAAAGGCAACGAATCTAAAAAGACTCACGGCGGATAATCCAGGCGACCTTAACGGGCCTATAGTTCAGTGGCAGAACGCCTCGTTTGCAACGAGGAGACGGCAGTTCGATTCTGCCCAGGTCCACATTTTTAGAAAAAGCGCGAACCTGCTATTACGAGTTTAAAAAATTACTATCTAAGCCAAGCATTCTGCGGGATTCCTGATTGCCGAATAACAGACTTAAGCGTGCGAGGATGGATAGACCTACTTCCATGATATTGAATATGTGTTTGCCGCGGCTCTCCGCCATAATGCCCCACATAATAAAAATGGCTTCCGCGCGAATGAGTGAGATGGAAACCGTGTTCTTTTAAGAAACCAACGACGTCATGAAATGTCCAATTGTTCAAACCTCGCGGCATAGATTAGCGCTTCGCAAGCTCCATCCAGCCCGCGTTAAAAATAGGCAGACAATTAAACGTTCGTTCGGATTTCTCTTTTAATTTCCTGTCTTGATATTCTTCCCACATTTTTTCATATTCGGAATCAGGTTTTTGATTCAAGACACTGGGGCGTAATTTGATCTTTCGCGCGGACTCAAGAAACCCTTGCGTCGCTTCGTCTAAAAGCACAAGCGCTTCAATTTGACTAGCCGCTTCAACAATGACGTTAAACTCCAACGCAACGCCAAAAAACACATCCTTATCTTTAAAAATAAGATATCTCACTGATCCTTTTTGGAGAGTATTTTGGAACTTTTTCATGTAAGTAGCATACCTCCTTGCAAGAAATAAAACAACCTCCCGCCACGCCCTCGTGATTGGCGGCGGCGTCTATTTCTTTTCTTTTCCTCGCCCTACCCTCCCAGCCTGCCTGCCTGCCGGCAGGCAGGGAAAAGACTAGGGAACTCTATTTTTTATTTATTATTTCCAAATATTTTGGTAATATCATATTATTATTCGGAAGTTTAAGCACAAATCAATATTGAAGCTGGCAAACAACAAAATCCGACCGTTGATACAATTAAGAAAATCTAAAAAGTATTAAATGTTCCAATTGAGGATTTAATAAAATAAACTTATGGAACAAGACAATTTTCAAAAGAATTTACTCAAACACACAGAGGACTTTAGAAAAGTCCTCGCTACCCCGTCCGGTGATTGGTCAGTAAAGGGTTTTATTGATATAGCGAAAAATATCTACACCATCTCCGTTGATACAAAGGTTGTTTCAAAAATCATAGAGTTGATGATGTTTCCAGTAATTCAAAAATTTGCAAAAGAGAATGGCTACGAGATGATTTTTTCTGCGGAACAAAATCATTACCCCGATGTTACTTTTATTGCAAAAGATAAAAAGAAAATCGCCCTTGATCTCAAAAGCACCTACCGAAAAAATCACGAGGCAATTTCTGGTTTTACGCTCGGTGCATTTACCGGATATTTTCGTTACAGGGACTCAAAGAAAAATATCACTTTCCCATATAAAGAATATGACAAACATTACATTCTCGGCATTATCTATACTCAACAAGAAGAACTGATAGATGAGAATAAGGTGTATACCATTGATGATTTGGAAGATATTTTGTCGGTGGTAAAGGATTTTGATTTCATCGTTCAAGAAAAATACAGAATTGCAAAAGACCGCCCCGGAAGTGGGAACACCAAAAATATCGGTTCCTGCGTAAAGATGAGCGAATTAAAGGAAGGGGCTGGGCCGTTTTCTACGCTGGGAGTTAAGGTGTTTGATGACTACTGGATAAATTATATGACGCTGGAAATGGCACGGAGCGCAAAACTAAAACGGCCGCCATATTCAAACCTTAAAGATTATTTGAAATATCGCAACATAAAAAATCTTTAGTTATGAGAAGCGTAAAACAACAGCAATCGCAATTGTTTAACGAGATTCCAACGAAAAACGCTGGTGTTTTACCATCTACTCGCTATCAAGGAAGCAAATATAAAATTCTCCAGTGGATAGATTATTACACAAAAGATTTAGATTTTAATACAGTGCTTGACGCTTTCGGTGGAACCGGTTGCGTCGGCTATGTGTACAAAAAAAATGGCAAGCAGGTTTTCTATAATGATTCATTAAAATTCAATCATTATGTCGGGCTTGCCTTGATTGAAAACAAAGAAACTATACTGAGCGATGAAGATTTAGATTTTATTCTTAAAAAACACCCCAAAATAAAATATCCGTCTTTCATTTACGATACTTTCCACGACATCTATTTTACGGACGAGGAAAATAAATGGCTGGATATTGTTATCACAAACATTGGTGAAATAAAAGATAAGTATAAACAGGCATTAGCATATTACGCCTTGTTTCAATCTTGCATAATCAAACGACCATATAATTTATTTCATCGCAAAAATCTCTATATTAGAACGGCTGAAGTCGAAAGAAGTTTTGGCAATAAAAAAACATGGGATACTCCATTTGAGGATCATTTTCTAAAGTTTGTTGAGGAAGCAAACAATGCCGTGTTTGATAATGGCAAAAAAAATCAGGCGTTCCATTCTGATGTTTTCGATTTAACCATTCCTAAAATTGACCTTGTTTATATTGATACACCATACATTTCTGCAAAAGGCATGGGCGTAAATTATTTTGATTTTTATCATTTTTTGGAAGGCATTGTTTTCTACAATGAATGGCCAAAACTGATTGATGAAAGCTCAAAACACAAAAAGATAAAAAACGGCAAAAATGAATGGTGTAACAAAGGCGAGATACACGGTGCTTTTGAGCGATTGTTTGATAAATTCAAAAAATCAATCTTGGTCGTTTCCTATCGCGATGACGGCACTCCCACGATTTCTGAATTAGTAAATATGCTCAAAAAATATAAAAAATCCGTGGAAGTTAAAAAGCTGGATTATAAATATGTTTTGAGTAACGGAAACTCAAAGGAAGCGTTGATTATCGCACAATAATTTATGCCTGCCGAAAATAAAACAATAATATATTTGGATCAAAACTTCATTAGCGACATCTCAAAACTTTCCTTGGATAATAAGAAAGACCGCGTAAAGCCGATTTTGCAGAAAGTTTTTGACACAATAAAAATTGGCGTTGATGAGGAAAAATTTCTTTCACCCGATGGGTGAATTCACGCGATTGAAACCGCGGCAGAAAGCAACCCAACACTAAAAGATGCAATACAAAGCTATCAGGGATATTTAGGGCAAACTTCCCTAAATCCGCCGTGGGAAATAAAGAATAGCCAGTTTGTTAATGCTCTGCTTGCCTATTTCAAAATAAAACAAGACGAGCGCGAAATGTGGCGTTCGGCATTTAGGGAAAATCCGAACAGACGAATGGAAAATTTCAAAATAGATGTTCGTTTTCCTAATTTTGGGCTGGGAAGTTTGGATAAAGGAACCGCCGAAGCGTTGCAAAAAATTCGTGACAGCGGAGTAGATGAAAAGAAACAATATCAAGCGGAAATAGAAGCAACGAGAAGACACTACAAAACACTTCTACACACTGACTACGCTTGGGTTTTAAGGAAACACAATATTGCTATTGATAAAGTGGAGGAATTTATTGATTCGCACGAATTTACACAAATACCAAACATTGATATTTTTTGCCAACTTTGGAGTAAAAATTTGGCTGACAAAGCGCGTAAGCGTGGAATTGAGGGTGATTATAATGACATTGAGTTTCTTTCGATGTATATACCGTATTGCGATGTCATCGCGACCGATAACTATATGAAAACGATGTTGCAGTTATTAAAGTTTGACGAAAAATATCACTGCCGTTTGTTTTCTATGAAAGAAAATGACTTGAATGAAATGATTGCTTTTTTGGAAGAAGAACGGAGCCGGAGACAACCAGCAAATAAAAGTTTATTTTCTGTTCTGGCCATTATGGCCAACGAAAAGCCAGCGTACTCCATAAAATTTTTACAGAAGTTGAATTTGGCACAAGGTAAATTTTTGGGAACTGGAAAATATTGGGGTAAAGAAGTGTATGTCGGCGTTTTCCTGCTCTACGCAAAAAATGGTGAAATAGAATTACCTAAATCAGAGGATGTATTGAAGTATGGGCCGCGAGCTTTTACTCCCGATCAATGGGCGGAATTTTTGGTTTTTGGGCACGGTTTTAAAAAGATTTACAATCTTGACCAAAAATCAATTGAAGAGATAGTTAGGGAAATTACCGCCCATTTGAGAGGCCCGGCAACGGCGATTTTGAGCGATGACTCAAATTTTGATGACGATATGAAGGAATACGATAGTTATCTTTTCTATGATATTGAGGAAGCCGTTGAGAATAAACTGGAATATTCCAAAAAATACGGCGTTAGGATAATATATTCATAAAGCCCGCCGCAAAAAATTTCGCCAGCCCAAGCGAGGGCGAGGCGGAATGGGGGTGTGGGGGGAATTCCGCCTCGCCCGAGCCGAAGTGAAGCCCCGCCGCCCTGCTCGGTCAGAGCAGAGGTCAGCAAAAAAGTTTTCTTTTCCTTTTAGAAGAAAAAATCGGGCGCGCGCAAAATCAAAAAAGCAAAGGAAATTTTTCTGCGAGGCACGCGAGCGGAGCGAGCGACGGCGGGGCGGAGCGTCAGTTTCGCTCAAAGAAATTTCGCGCAAAGTTTAGAATATCCCACAATGGACGATTTGTCCGCTAAAGTTCTAACGAAAGCGGGACATTCCACAAAAAAATTTCAAAAATAAACGGCCTAAAAAAGTACTGTTTTAAAAATGTCTGAAAAAATTACTATTAACCCCAAACTTGAAGAAAGCTGGAAGAATGCTCTTTCCGACGAATTCGGCGCGGAGTATATGAAGGAACTGAAGAAAAAAATAGTTGAAGAGATGGAACAGGGCATTGTTTTATATCCGCCGGTTAAACAGATTTTCAACGCTTTTAATCTCACCTCTTTTGATAAAACAAAAGTTGTTATTCTCGGCCAGGATCCGTATCACGGCCGCGGACAGGCGCACGGACTTTCTTTTTCCGTACCCGATGGCGTTAAACCGCCGCCGTCGCTGTTAAATATTTTCAAAGAAATAGAAAACGATTTGGGCGTCAAGATGCCCAAAATAGGCAATTTAGAAGGCTGGGGCAGGCAGGGAGTTTTATTGCTTAACGCCATTTTAACCGTGCGCGCCAACATTCCGGCTTCGCACCGAAATATCGGCTGGGAAAAGTTAACCGATGCCGCCATTAAAGCGCTGTCAGAGAAAAGAGAACATATAGTCTTTTTGTTGTGGGGAAAATTCGCCCAGGAAAAAGAAAAACTGATAAATACCGAAAAACACTTCGTTCTAAAATCAGCCCATCCTTCTCCTTTTTCCGCTGATGCCGGTTTCTTCGGCGGTAAGCATTTTTCCAAAGCCAACGAGTACCTGTCCAAGACCGGCCAAACGCCGATTGATTGGACGAATATTTAACTGGAAAATCAGCCGTGAATTTTGTAATCGTTATGCGCGGAATTCGCGGCCACCGCCCCCATCGCGGCGGCGGCAATAGCCTGTTTGAACGATTTGAAATGACTAACAACATCTCCAGCGGCGAATACGCCGTCAATATTTGTCAGCATCATATTATTAACTTTAATATAACCGCGTTCGTCAAGCTCCACGCCGAGAGATTCGGCAAGCGAAATATTGGGCGTCGCGCCGATTTCCACAAAAAGACCGTCAACGATAAGCTCTGTTGAACCTTTGTACGGCCGCGAGAGAATTAATTTTTCCAATTTATTCTTGCCGACAATCTCCCTTACTTCCGTTTCAAGAATAATTTCCACTTTATTTTTTAACTTTCGCAAATGATCCAAATTAATCGGTTCAGCCGTAATTTCCTTGCGACGCGCGATAAAGAATATCTTTTTTGCGTATTCGGCTTCAAGAATCACTCCTTTGACCGAAGCGTCTCCGCCACCAATCACGGCAACGGTTTTACCGGTATAAACCGGCCCATCGCAAGTAACGCAATAATGCACGCCGCGGCCGGTTAATTCTTTTTCATTCGGCAACCCCAAACGGCGGCGTTCCGCTCCAATGGCAAGAATAATGGCATTGGCTTCATATATTTTTTTATCAGCGGTAACAGTAAAGCGGTGTCCTTGTCGCGTAATGCTCGCGACTTCCACGTCAAGCATTTCAATGTTTAATTTTGCCGCCTGCTGTTTCATTAAATCCATAAGCTCATAACCGTCAACTGATTGGAATCCCGGGTAATTGAAAATGACGCCGGCTTTCGCGGTCTCGCCGCCAAATTCTTTACCGATCACAAGAGCGCGCATACGATATCGCCCGGCATAAATACCGGCCGAAAGTCCGGCCGCGCCGGAACCAATAATGATAAGGTCGTATTTCATAACTGTTTATTTTCACGAGCTTTCTTTAAAGCTTTTGCCCACCACATAAGCTGACCTAAAAAATTTTCCGCGTTATCTTTTAACGAATCAAATGCCCCCGATTTTAGCTGCCCGCTTTCATCAAACAATGTCCAGAAAGATGAAATGTGAACGGCGTTTCTGATAGGCGCCATTTGTAATTCAATGACAACTTGCCGTAACTGCTCCACCGAACGAGCGCCGGCCGCTCCGCCCCAACTGATAAAGCCCACCGGTTTATTGTTCCATTCTTTATAAATAGAATCCAGCGCGTTTTTCAAAACAGCGGAGTAGCCGTGATTATATTCCGGCGTCATAATAATATAGGCGTCTGCTTCCGCTATCTTTTGCGCCCATTTCCTGACAGCCTCATTGGCATAATCGCCCTTAACCATAGCGGGAGACACCGGCTCATCAAAAAACGGAAGAGGATAATCTCGCAAATCCAGCAATTCAATTTCCGCGCCAGCTATCTTTCCGGCCTCTTCTTTGATCCAACGAGCGGGATGCTCGCTGAATCTATTTTGACGGGTACTGCCGATAATAATTTTGATTTTTACGGAACTCATAATTATTTGAAAGTGTTTAAGCTTATTTAATGCCAAGCAATTTTGACAATTCTTCCTTGTCAAAACCAACGACGATTTGACCGTCAATCTCAATCACCGGAACGCCCATTTGGCCGGATTTGCTAATCATCTCTTCCCGCGCTTTTTCATCGGAAGCGACATCTTTTTCTTCATAGGCGACATTGTGTTCCTTAAAAAAGGCTTTGGCTATTTTACAATAAACGCAGGTTGAGGTGGTATAGATAATGGTTTTTGCCATAGAATTATTTTAATTGTTAATTATTTTTTCGACCTTCAAACGCAAAGCGATTATTTAGCGATTAATTTTTTAAATTCTTCCACTACCGGCACCTGATCCGTTTCAATCCCCCGCGCTTGGGCAATATAATAAGCGGTCCAGCCGGCCAACACTAAAGAAGAAAATATCTTATAAAAAACATCTTTGCCGTCAAGTTTCACCGACTCAATTGTAAAATTCCTTTTTCCGTAAAGCTGTTTGAACACCTCCATTCGTTTTTTTATTCGTGAATGATCCGATGCGTCTTGAAGCAAGATAAAGCAAAAATGGGCGGAAAGGTTTTTGGTTTCCAACTTCGCGTCAAAACCAGCCATTTCGTTATGATTTAATTCCGGGAAGGCGTTATAAAACGCGGGAATCCCCCCGGTTTCGTTAAAATTTATTTTCCAGTTGCAAGCAATCGGCAAATTTTGCAAAGAAGAGTAAATAACCGGCGTAAATCCCTGAAGCCGTTTGGCCAACGCCAAACCAACTTTTTCAAAATCAGCCGGTTTTAAAGATTGCGCCAATTTTCTTGTCTCCTGAAGCGCTTTGTCTTCGCCCATAAGCTTTAAAAGCGCCCTGAAACTAAATCCCAGGGCTAAACGAGCTTGAATTCCGGTATCGGGCAATTTAATATACGGCTGATTGTGTTTCTTTGCCAATTCAATAAGTTTTCCGCCAATAGACACAACAGCGCAAGCCAATTTTTTTTCAATCGCCTTATTAAAGGCGTCTATCACCTCTTCGGTGTTTCCGGAATAAGAACTTAAAATAACAAAACGTTCTTTTAAGTCTTGGTCAGAAAGCGCCGGCAAACCATAATCTTTGTGAATAACAACATCAAGATACGGATTCCAAACCTTTAAAAGATCGGCTGCCAAACGCGAACCGCCCATTCCCACTACGATAAATTTATTAAAATGCCGCGATTGCCTCGCGTTTTCAATCTCCGGCTCATATTCAAATTGCTGATTGAAATTTTTTATCGCTTCTTTCATCTCCATATTTTTATTTAATTAACTTGTTCCAGTCTTCGGAAAATTTCTTAACTCCGGCATCCGTCAATTCGTGATAAATATCGTATTCTTGCCATTTTTTATTTAAACTTATTTCCCGATAAGAAATGGATTTAAAATTTCCGGCATCATAGTTAAGGTTATTATCCGGCAAAAACATGTCTTTTTCAACCCATTCTTCAAGAATTTTTGAAGGAGAGGTGATGATATCGGAACCAAGCCGCAACGCGTATAAAAAATGATCCAAGCTTCTGACACTGGCTGTCAAGACCTCAACGTGGCCGTCTCCGTGTCCATACATTTCAATTATATTTTTTATCAAATCCATGCCGTTTTCGCCTCGGTCGTCAAGTCGCCCCACGAATGGAGAAATAAAAACCTGGCCTTTTTTGGCGCCCAAAGTTGCCGCGTAAACAGCCGCCGCTTGTTCTTGTGAAAAACAAAGAGTCAGGTTGACGCGCATTCCTGCTTTAACAGCCTTCTCGGCCGCGCCCAAACCCGCTTGCGTTATCGGAAATTTTATACAAGCGTTGGGAATCCAGGAAAACATCTCTTTGCTCCAAGAAAACATTTCCGGCGTTTCCGTTGAACTGTCCGCGTACACCTCAATTGAAATTGATCCTTCCGGAATCAAAAAAGAGATTTCTTTGATTACCTTGCGGTAAAAATCGTATATTTCTTCTTTGGAAAATTTTTCGCCTTTCGTTAATCTTGCTTGCGCTTCGGGATTTCTGGAAATAAGGGTGGGATTGGTGGTTTGGCCGTCCAAAAATCCTAAAAGTTTAATAATTTCCCGCGTTTCTTGGGGATCTCCGCCGTCTAAAAATATTTTTGTTTTGAGATTTCGCGGTTTCATTTAAATTTTATTGATTGGTTTTTTTATTCCGGCCAATTTTTGCGCGAGATAAAAAGACAATGGAAGCAAGAGTGTCATCTGCAATACCGGAGTCAGCCCAACCCGAAAATAAGGCACAAGCGGCATCGCGCTCGTATAGCCCCATTCCCCCGCGAGTAAGGCATTTTGCTCTATGGCAACCGCGATGACGAAACCAACCACGGCAAGAGCGATGAAATCGTTTTTGTTGAATTTCATCGGCGATGCCTGTTTCAGTAAAATTACGAAAAGCAATACTCCCGCGCTGATAACGACATCCGCGATCGTAGCCCAGAAACACATGGAAAAATGACTGGAAAAAGAAACAAACCCGGCATAAAGCGGCGCTTGAAAATTTTCCCATACAATATGAAACGCGAAAGAGGTGGCAATAAGAATAAAAAAATAACGAATGTTTAATCCTCTCATGTGTTTATTTAAGCAACAGCCAGAAGGAAAATCCAATTATCAATAAAGTGCTTAGATTGCCTAAAACCCAACGTCCTTCCATCGAAACCGGCCGAGATTTCCGAAAAAAAATATAATGAAATTTTTCGTAACGTCTTAATGGCGGCCAACTCCTTAGTTGAGAAATAAAAAAAGGAAAACCCGTAATAAGAAGATCCGGCAAAGCTGCGCCTAAGCTCGCCCAAAATAA
>JBBTRS010000001.1:0-6571 GCA_038065115.1 Patescibacteria group bacterium | reverse complement strand
ATGCTGGAATCAAAAACAAAGAATAACGAAATAAAAACAAAAGCACTGGCTAATAGGAATGGGTGTTTGTAAGCATTCATGAATGTTTATTAACGTTAACAAATACTTTCATTAAAACCAAGCTTTTTCCCCTAACCAATTTTATTTTAACACTTGGAACGGACTATCTAATTGCCGGTCGCCGGAGAAAAAACAAAGCTCAACTCAAAATTCATTCGGCGGTCGGAAGTGGAACGGATACTGGTCAAGGACAAAGAAACATCCCTGAAGCCGGGTTGGGAAGAAAGAGCGTTTTTAAAATTAACTATCGTTCTTTCGTTATCGGCTCGTCCTTGAATTCTTACGGGGGTTGTAAACGACTGGATAAGAATTTTATCTAAAACAATCTGGTTGCCGGCTAAATCGTTCAGTTGTTTAAAAAACGAAGACCAGTCAAAAATCGATCTCTTAGCCGCAGAAATTAAAGCCACCGATTCGTTGAAAAACGCGGCTTTTTCCTGAAGCCCGGCTACTTCTTGGATTCGGGGATAAGCGATTAACGAGGAAAACTGATTTTTAGTATTCTTTTGAATCTGGCCAAAAAGAATATCAACGCCGCCAAAAACAATCAACAACACAATCGAAAAAACTAGAAAAATATTCCTCCAAAGAGCAATGAAAGATAAAGCTTGTTCATGATAAAATTCATCAACAACATTACGAGAACTCAAGCTAATCAAGACATCTTGGCGGCGAGGAATTAAACCGCGCAATGCCGAACCGATAGCTATAAACCAAGCGGCTGAAAAATCGCCATAACGCTTAAGCCGCAGAAGAATCGTTTTAAGACCGAATTCTTTTTTGATTATTTCTTCAATCTCCTTTTCCATGGTCGGCGACATAACTATCACCCCCTCCAGCGATTCTTCAAGATCAGTGGAAACAAAATTAAGAATTTTTTGGGTTTCTTGAGAAAGAATATTTTTGAAATCGGAAAAAATAATCTGTCTTTTTTCTCCTTGAAGGGTCCGCCAAAAAAGAAAATGATTAAAATGCAATTCCCCTTTTCTGATAATCATGAAATTTAAGCCGTCAGTTGAAACACTAATCAGTAAATAAGATTTATCCTGATCTATCGCGGGCCCCATTTCTTTAATCAATCGCGTTAAGGAAAGAGCGGGGAATTCAAAAGCTACCGGCAAAAATCCGCTTTCGCGAAGAATTGAATCGTATTCGTCAATTATGGTTTTCTCGGCAAAAGCTCCCAGAATTTCCTTTTGATGATCAATGTCGGTATTTGTAACCTGCCAATCAGAATAAGCTTTTTCCAAACTGATGGGCGAAATCATTTGAAGATTTAATTCTGCCGCTTCTCCGACATTTTCTTGGCTTATCATCGGGATGCTGAAAGACTGGCTATAAACGACCGAAGCGGGCAAAGAAATTATAACGTGAATTTTTTGGCTGGCTTGCGATTTAACCAACTGAAGACGAATAGCTTTCAAAACGGCTAAAAAATTTTGACGATCGTTAATTTTCCCGTCTACAATAATTCCCGGCGGCAACCGCAAAGAAGCAGTTTTAGTTTTTTCGCCGTCAACTCGTAAAAAACGAACCGCCGAATCGTTTATTTCCAGCCCCCCCACCAAGGGCTGGGAACTTAATCGCCAAAGCAAAGAAAAAAAGTTTTTTACCATAATTACCTAAATTTGAAATTTATAAATAAAACTTCTTTATTCTATTTCCCTGGTTGATTTTAAATCAACCTTGCCCGTATCGCCGTCAACAACCAAAATCGTTTCTAATTTTCTTTGGCGCCCGAAAGCCTTTCCTGAAGAAATTATTTGATGAACGCCGGATGGGTATCCCGTTGGATCTTTAATCACAATTACTTCCGCGATTCGGCTATCTACGGAAAAATTGTATCCGCTCGGAGCGATAAAATTCTTATCTACCGCTATTTTAAGCAAAGCGTCTTCTACTCCGGCTTTGGCCGCCGCTAAAGCTTGGGCGGACAACCGCTCTCCCCAACCGGAATTACTTAAAACAAAAGCCACTAAAACTCCGGCAATGGCAATTTCGGTAATGATACCGCCAATCAACAAGATAGTCGGCAAAGCCGCTTGTCCCGATATTCTTGATTTTTTTTTATCAATCCCGCTAAAAATTTGTCTGTTATGTTCAGCCATAATTTAATCAACGAAACAACCTTATTCTTTTAAATAATTATAGCAAAAAATTAACGGCGAGGAAATAAAATCTCTCCTTTTTTCAGTTGAGTGATTTTAACGCTGGTTTCCGGCAAGAAAGGGCTCAAGATAACGGCCACGGAATTCAAAATGGCGACTAAATTAAAAATAATTTGGGTTTTTAATTCTAAATCAATGATTTTCCAAACTTGAGTTTGATTGAGATATTTATCGCCAAAAGCGATTAAGTCCCAAACGGCAGCCAGGGCTTCATTGAATTTAAAATCCTCCAATTTCCGACTTACTATTTTTTCTGTTTCCGCGATTTTTTTATCAATATCGTTATCGGCTTTAAGGACATTGGTGTCCGAAAATTGCGACCGCAAAGCCAAAACCCGAGCGGCAAAATTTCCCAAACCATTAGCCAAATCGGCATTGTAGCGATTTTTTATTTTTTCTAAAGCAAAATCTCCGTCTTCGGTTGACGAAAATTCTCGCAAAAGAAAATAACGAACAACATCGACGCCGTATTCCTCAACTATTTTAAACGGATCGGCCGCGTTTCCCAGGCTTTTAGACATTTTTTGCCCCCCGATAGCAAGATAGCCATGGACAAAAATAGTTTTTGGCAAGTTCAAACCGGCTGAAATCAACATCGCCAGCCAATAAATAGCGTGAAATCTCAAAATTCCTTTGCCGATAAAATGAAGAATGTCTCCGTTATTTTGCTGCCACCATTTTTCAAATTCTTGACCATTTTCGGCATAATCCAAGGCATTTATGTAATTAGAGAGGGCGTCAAACCAAACCCAGATAATTTGGCTGGAATCATCCGGCACCGGTATCCCCCAGCCTTGAGCCCGTTCCGCCGAACGGGAAATACAAATGTCTTCTAAGCCCGATTTAATGAAACTTAAAACTTCGTTTTTTCTTGATTCCGGAATGATTCTGACCTTGTCATTCGCTATCAGCTCTTGAATTTCTTTTGAATATTTCGTTAATTTAAAAAAATAATTACTCTCTTCTATCAATTCGGGTTTTGTTTCGTGTTCAGGACAAAGCCCGTTAACAAGCTCGCTCTCTTTGTAAAATCCTTCGCAACCAACACAATAAAGTCCCTTGTATTCTTTTTTATAAATATCTTTAAGACAAGCTTGCCATAATCGCTGGGCTCCTTTAATATGGCGGTTTTCAGTAGTCCGAATAAAATCATCAAAAGATAAATTGAGGGTCTTTTTTAAAGCGGAAAATTTCTCCGCGTTCCGGTTAACCAATTCTTTTGTCGTAATTCCTTCTTCTTTCGCGGCCCGAACATTTTTTAAACTGTTTTCATCAGCCCCGGTTAAAAAAAAGACCTCTTTGTCCAGGATACGCTGACACCGCGCGTAAACATCGGCTTGAATAATCTCTAAAGCAAATCCTAAATGAGGCACTGAATTAACATAAGGCAGAGCGGTGGAAATATAAACAGTTTTTTTCATACCCGGGGTAATGCGAATTTTTAGACTTGCGTTTTCCTCCTGACGCCCTCCTCAAAAATTTCCTGGACAATAATAGCCAAAGGTATGGCTAAAAGAAAACCGATTAAACCGGCGATTTTCGCCCCTATCAATAAAGCGAGTAAAACCACCAACGGAGACAATCCCGTGGTTTTCCCCATAATCAATGGGGCAAGCAAAATACCTTCTAATTGTTGCAAGATGGCAAAAAACACCACTACCCAGATACCAATTAGCCAGGAATTACTCAAAGCCGCCAGAAAAATAATAAAACTGGCGAATATCGGTCCGATTATGGGTATGATATCCAAAACGGCCGCCAATAAAGCTAAGGTGCCGCTGTATTCCACTCCAAACAAATAGAGTCCCAACCAGCTAAACAAACCGATCGCGAGAGATAAAAGCAATCTTCCTTGAAACCAGCGTCCAATTCTATGGGTAGATTTCTCAAAAATAGGAATCAAGCGATTTTCGTAAATCTTAGGAAGAATACTTCGGAAAAATTTTTCTACCCCATTTTCTTCCAAAGTAAGATAAAAAGCCAAAACCAAGCAAGTTATGGCCAGGAAAATACCGCCAAAAATAGAAAAAATAAGATTAAAAACCGTAGTCGCTCCTTTAGCCAAAACATCAAAAGCGGCTTTAAGATTGATAATCAGCTGCTGAACTATTTCGGTAAGAAAATTGTAATTGCCGATTTTTAAAATCGTTTCATTGGAATTAGCGATTAATTTTCCTAATTGGTGAACGACTAATGGCACAACCAACCAGAAAAACACTCCTAAGATTCCCAAAATCAAGATAAAAACAAGTAAAGTTCCCAGAAAACGGGAAATTCTCTTTTTCTGAAGAAAATCAACCCACGGCTGGCAAACCGAAGAAATAACGATCGCTAAAGCCAAAAGAACCAATATTTCTCTGATTAAATAAAGAGCGATTATAGCCAAAACGAATGCTAAAATTCGCCAAAGACTGACCCATGTAATTTCAAAATAACGCTTTTCCATATTATAATGCGATGCCAATATGTCCCGATTCTATCGAGGACTCTCGACAAAGTCGGAGCTAATTCATGCTAATGATTCGAATGGATACTAATATTTTTATTCGTATTTATTAGTATAATTCGTATGCATTCGTATATTAGTATCGCAATTATTTTACTTTAAATAAAGATTTTTTTCAAACCGAGCCGGATCTTCAAAAGGGCCGATAAGCGCCAAATTGAGTTTTTGGTTCTGGAAAATATCATTGGCGATGGCTTTTATTTCCCCGGCGTTTACCGCTTGAATATCTTGAACCATTTCTTCCGGAGTTTTCAAATTATGTTCAAGAATTTCCTGCCCGCCGTAAAAACCCGCCCATTCGTCAGAACCCTCCAAGCCCAAAAACAATTTGCCTATTAAATGGTCTTTGGCTTTTTGTAATTCGGCCGCTGACACATCTTTGTTTTTTAAATCGGAAAATTCCTCTAAAATCGCCGAGATAACCGCTTCTATTTTAAGATTATCAACGCCGGCGTTAACGGCCAAATAGCCATGACGAGAGAACAAATCCGCCGAACTATAAACATAATAAGCCGCGCCTAAAACCTCTCTCACTTTTTGAAACAAACGCGAACTCATACTGCCGCCCAAAAGATGAGCCAAAACTTCTAAGGCAAAACGTCGATTATCAAAAAGATCAAAAGCTCTTACTCCCAAGACCAAATGAGATTGATCGGTGTCTTTTAATTTCAAAAGAACGGCTGGTTTTTCCTGCGATTCTTGAGTGGTTGGAATAACAAGTTTTTGGCCGGCTTTAATTCCGTCAAAAACCTTCTTGATTTCCTCCACTAATTTTTCTTCCTCAAAAACTCCGGCTACCACGATAACGGTGGAATTGCTTAAATAATGCCGGCTACGATAATCTAAAATTTCTTCGCGCTGAATTTTTTTTATGATAGTCCGGGTGCCGGCGATACTCCAACCGGCTGGCTGGTCGCCGTAAAGCAAACGAAGGAAAATATCCTGAACTCGCCGATTGGGCAAATCCCGATACATATTTATTTCTTCAATAATCACACCCCGCTCTTTTTCAATTTCCTGGGAATTAAAAACGGGGTTAAGATAAAGATCGCTGATTAAATCAAGGATTTTATAAAGATTTTTATTCTGGGACTTGGCAAAATAACCCGTGCTTTCGTAACCGGTAAAAGCGTTATATTCCGAACCTAAGCCGTCAAGCTCGGAAGAAATGTCAATAGAATGGGGCCGATTTTTCGTTCCTTTGAAACAAAGATGTTCCAGAAAATGAGAAATGCCGTTTATTTCTTTGGATTCGTAAAGAGAGCCGGTTTCAGTCAAAACCAAAACCGTCGTCGCCAAGCTTTGGGGCTGGGGCACCAACAATATTCTCAAACCGTTATCCAAAACTATTTTTTTAAAACTTTTAGTCATTATTTGGTAAATTCTTTTTTTAAAATTTCTTTGAGGTCGCTAATTTTGACTCTTTCCTGCTTCATAGTATCACGATTCCTGATGGTGGCATCATCTTTCTCCAAACTATCAAAATCAATCGTAATACAAAACGGCGTGCCAATTTCGTCTTGCGAATAATAGCGTTTGCCGATGTTGCCGCGGCTATCATACGCAATCATAAAATCTTTTCTTAAATCATCGTAAACCCTCCGCGCTAATTTGACCAATTCCGGCTTGTTCGCTAAAAGCGGAAAGACCGCCGCTTTGTATGGCGCTAATTTGAAAGGAAGCTTAAGAACAATTCGCTTTTCTTCTTCAAGATAAGACTCAAGCAGGACCACAAGCACTGAACGATCAACCCCCCAAGTCGGCTCAATCACGTGGGGCCAAAATTCTTCGCCGGTTTCGTGGTCTTTGTATTTCAAATTTTGACCGGAAAATTTCT